>NZ_JAPWHT010000817.1:0-2020 GCF_027270795.1 Streptomyces sp. ActVer | reverse complement strand
GTCCGGGGACGGGGACGGGCGGGCCGGTGCGGTGTGTTGGGCCGCCGTGAGCAGCAGCCGGATGCCGGGCGGGGCGCGGTCGAGGTCGACCTCGTCGAGCAGGGCGAGGGATTCGGCGTCGGCGTGGTGGGCGTCGTCGACGAGTACGACCGCGGGGGTCGGACGGGCCAAGGCGGCGGCGAGCGCTTCGGCCATCGCCGGCCGGTCGTCGTGCTTCATCGCGGACAGCGCCTCCGCGGCCGGCTGGCGTGTCGGCGCGCGCTTCGTCGCGGCGGACCGGTGTTCCTCCAGGGCCATGACCAGTCGCAGGGCCAGCAGTTGAGGGCGTTCGCCGTCGCCGGGGACGCAGTCGACCGGCAGGACCGCGATCCCTCCCGCGCGCAGTCGCTCGGCGGTGGCGTGCGCGAACACGGTGCGTCCGACGCCCCGTTCGCCGCGGACGAGCACCAGTCGTGGTCCGGCCGGATCGCGGAGGCGGTCGTCGATGTCGTCCGACTCGGCTGTTCGGCCCGGCAGTTCCTCGCCCGGACCGTGGAACCGTGCGGCCGTGCCGCCGAAGACCAACTCGGTGTCTGTCCGAGCAGCCACTTTCTCCACCGCAACCAATCGACGAATCACGTACCGGACGGGCGGCGCCCGCCTCGGACCGACCCGACGGACGGGCCCCGGTCCAGCGCCTGCAATCATGGCAAATCCGGTACAAGATGCTGGCCTGTTCGGTCATTTGGGCGACTCCAATTCTCATGAAGCAGTTCGGCATGGAGAAAAAGGGAAAACAGGGAGTCGTCGTGCAGCAGCACCCTTCACCTCTCGTCGGCAGACACGGCGAAGTCGAGGACGTGGCCGAGGCGTTACGCACCACGGGAGGCGCCACGGCAGGCACTACGGCAGGCACTACGGGAGACGCCACCGGACGCAGTACCGGACGCAGCGCCGGTGCCGAGGCCCGGACCCTGCTCGTCACCGGTGGCGCCGGAACCGGCAAGACCGCCGTGGTGGAACAGGCGCGGCAGGTGGTGGTCCAGGAGGGCGGCAGGGTCCTGCGGTTCGGCTGGGAGTCCGGCGAGGACCCGGCGGGCGGTACCGCCGCTCTCACGGACGCCGTCTGCGGCGTACTCGCCAAGGTCCACGACGGCCGGCTGCCGGCGCGTATCGCCGCGGTACGCCGGGTGCAGGCGCGGGCCGGCGGCCCCGGCGGTGAGGTGGCCCTGCTGTCCACCCTGGGCGAGGTGCTGGCGGACGCGGCCCGTGAGATCCCCTTCGCCCTGATCCTCGACAACACCGAGCGGATGCCGGCCCGGACGGCCTCCGCGCTCGGGCTGCTGCTGCGTACGTTCCGACCGGCGGGCGTGCCGGTGGTGATGGCAGGCCGGCCGATGAGCCCGGGGCACGTCACCGCCGCCCAACTGCCCGCGGCGGCCGACCGGGTGCTCGAACTGCCGCCGCTGTCGTCGGCCGAGGTCGGCGAGCTCGTCGTACGGCGGCTGGGCCGTTCCGTCGAGCCCGACCTGGTGACGGCGGTGCTGGCCTCGCTGGGCCCGCTGGCGGGCAGCCCGGCCGCCGTGCTGTCGGTGCTCGCCTCGCTTGAGGAGCGCGGCGGCCTGCTCGAACTCGACGGCCAGGTGTGCCTGACCGTGCCCGAGGGCGGGCTGCGGCTCAGGGCGGACGCCGCGGAACTGGGCCGCCTCTGCTGGCCGGACACGTCACCGGACGCCGGCACGGTCGCGGCGGCGGCCGTACTCGCAGGCCTGGTCGAGCGGGCCGAGGTACGGCTTGAGGACCTGCACCGCGCGAAGTCGCCGGACGGACCGCTCGAAGCAGTCGGCCGTACGGTGGACAAGCTGGTCGCGGACCGGGTGGTGACGGTGGGTCAGGACGGCCGGATCGCCTTCGCCGTTCCCGCGCTCGCGGCGGCGCTGCGGACGCTGCCCGCACGCGCCGAGGTCCGGTCGCTGCACGCCGCGATCACCAGGTTGGTGACGGACCGGCTGGGCGCCACCGCGGCGGGTACCCGGCGGCC
>NZ_JAPWHT010000816.1:0-2028 GCF_027270795.1 Streptomyces sp. ActVer | reverse complement strand
GGATGGGTAGGGGAGCGTCGTGTGCCGGGTGAAGCCGCAGCGGAAGCTAGTGGTGGACGGTTCACGAGTGAGAATGCAGGCATGAGTAGCGATACACACGTGAGAAACGTGTGCGCCGATTGACTAAGGGTTCCTGGGTCAAGCTGATCTGCCCAGGGTAAGTCGGGACCTAAGGCGAGGCCGACAGGCGTAGTCGATGGATAACCGGTTGATATTCCGGTACCCGCTGTGAAGCGTCAAACATTGAACCAGGCGATGCTAAGTCCGTGAAGCCGCCCTGGAGCCTTCGGGCAAAGGGGAGTGGTGGAGCCGACGGACCAGACCTGTAGTAGGTGAGTGATGGGGTGACGCAGGAAGGTAGTCCAGCCCGGGCGGTGGTTGTCCCGGGGTAAGGGTGTAGGACGTCAGGTAGGTAAATCCGCCTGGCAATAGTCTGAGACCTGATGCCGAGCCGATTGTGGTGAAGTGGATGATCCTATGCTGTCGAGAAAAGCCTCTAGCGAGTTTCATGGCGGCCCGTACCCTAAACCGACTCAGGTGGTCAGGTAGAGAATACCGAGGCGTTCGGGTGAACTATGGTTAAGGAACTCGGCAAAATGCCCCCGTAACTTCGGGAGAAGGGGGGCCATCACTGGTGATCGGATTTACTCCGTGAGCTGGGGGTGGCCGCAGAGACCAGCGAGAAGCGACTGTTTACTAAAAACACAGGTCCGTGCGAAGCCGTAAGGCGATGTATACGGACTGACGCCTGCCCGGTGCTGGAACGTTAAGGGGACCGGTTAGTGCACTTTCGGGTGTGCGAAGCTGAGAACTTAAGCGCCAGTAAACGGCGGTGGTAACTATAACCATCCTAAGGTAGCGAAATTCCTTGTCGGGTAAGTTCCGACCTGCACGAATGGCGTAACGACTTCTCGACTGTCTCAACCATAGGCCCGGTGAAATTGCACTACGAGTAAAGATGCTCGTTTCGCGCAGCAGGACGGAAAGACCCCGGGACCTTTACTACAGTTTGATATTGGTGTTCGGTTCGGCTTGTGTAGGATAGCTGGGAGACTTTGAAGCGGGCACGCCAGTGTCTGTGGAGTCGTCGTTGAAATACCAGTCTGGTCGTGCTGGATGTCTAACCTGGGTCCGTGATCCGGATCAGGGACAGTGTCTGATGGGTAGTTTAACTGGGGCGGTTGCCTCCTAAAGAGTAACGGAGGCGCCCAAAGGTTCCCTCAGCCTGGTTGGCAATCAGGTGTTGAGTGTAAGTGCACAAGGGAGCTTGACTGTGAGACCGACGGGTCGAGCAGGGACGAAAGTCGGGACTAGTGATCCGGCGGTGGCTTGTGGAAGCGCCGTCGCTCAACGGATAAAAGGTACCCCGGGGATAACAGGCTGATCTTCCCCAAGAGTCCATATCGACGGGATGGTTTGGCACCTCGATGTCGGCTCGTCGCATCCTGGGGCTGGAGTCGGTCCCAAGGGTTGGGCTGTTCGCCCATTAAAGCGGTACGCGAGCTGGGTTTAGAACGTCGTGAGACAGTTCGGTCCCTATCCGCTGTGCGCGTAGGAATATTGAGAAGGGCTGTCCCTAGTACGAGAGGACCGGGACGGACGAACCTCTGGTGTGCCAGTTGTCCTGCCAAGGGCATGGCTGGTTGGCTACGTTCGGGAGGGATAACCGCTGAAAGCATCTAAGCGGGAAGCCTGCTTCGAGATGAGTATTCCCACCAACTAGATTGGTTAAGGCTCCCAGTAGACGACTGGGTTGATAGGCCGGATGTGGAAGCCCCGTAAGGGGTGAAGCTGACTGGTACTAATAGGCCGAGGGCTTGTCCTCAGTTGCTCGCGTCCACTGTGTTGGTTCTGAAACCACGAACAACCCCATACCCGTGTGGCCACGCGGTGTGGTGCGGTATTCACAGTTTCATAGTGTTTCGGTGGTCATAGCGTGAGGGAAACGCCCGGTTACATTCCGAACCCGGAAGCTAAGCCTTACAGCGCCGATGGTACTGCAGGGGGGACCCTGTGGGAGAGTAGGAC
>NZ_JAPWHT010000815.1:0-2029 GCF_027270795.1 Streptomyces sp. ActVer | reverse complement strand
CGTGCCCGCCGTCGTGGGCCCCCCGGGGACCGACTGGATGGCGCGGCGCCTGCCGTGCTCGCCGAGCGTGCGCTCGCCGAGGGCGGTCACGCCTGCGCCGCGCACGCAGGCCGTTGAGGCGGGGGGTCGACCGAGCCCAGGATCGACCCAAGAGTCGGACCATAAGCCCATGTCTACACTGCCGGGCGCCATGAGGCGAGAGGGTCATGCCCCGGGAGGGGCCCCGGCCCGGGCAGGGTGGCCCAGACCAATGGCGGAAGAGGCGGCTCAGGTGTGTGGGGCAGTGCGCGCCGACCGCGGCCCTGTGCCGGTGACTCCGGGCCGTCCGATGCTGCCGTCGGCGCGATCTCGCCGCATCATGGAGAGGGGTCGATTTTGGGCTGATTTGCGCCTCAAGCGCGGGAGGTCGTCATGCATACCCCGGACCGGTACCGGCTGACCTTCACCCATGAGGGCTCGGGTGTCGGCGCGACCACGGACAAGGTGGTCGTCGAACGGACCGACACCCTGGGACCGGGCGGAAACCCGGTCTACTGCGATCCCACCGGCATTCTCCGCGCCGAGATCAGCCCGGCGGGTGAGGTGCGGATGCTGGCCAGCGGCGGCTACCAGTCGCCCCTCCCACCGTCCGCCGAACCGCTCCGGCAGTCCTAAGAGGGTCCTGGGTGGGCCCTAGACGAGGAGCAGCGCGGCGGCGCTGCTCGCGCCGAGCGAGGCGCCCGCCATCGTCTGCGCGGTGGAGTGGTGGCCGAGCGCGACCCGTGACCAGCACACTCCGACCACGAGGACGTACGCGGCGAGCCACCACACGGTGTGCGTGGCGGCGAGCATCGCCACGACCCCGGAGGCCACGGCGGAGTCCACGCTGATCTTCCACGCCGTGTTCACGACGAGAAGTGCGACCGTCGTGCCCCACAGTCCGAGCATCGCGGCCAGGATCCCCGTGGGAGCGCCGCCGAGGAGCATGACCAGGCTCCCGAGCCCGAGGGAGCCGAGGATCACGAAGAAGATCGGCGCCCGCTGCGTACGGTCCACCACATGCCGGTCGCCCCAGGTGCCGCGCCTGCGCTCGCACTCGATGTACGTGGCCGGCACGATCCCCGCGCACAGGGCACCGAGCAGGCCCCACGGAACGCCCGTCCAGTCACCCGCGGCGGCCGCCCCGATCCCGGTCATTCCGGCGACCAGGACGTTGCGGGGCTGAAGGACGTCGGTCACGACGCGGGCGGTTCTCATGCACTCGGCTTCACGGGTTGAGGGGTGGGTGACCGGGCGGCGGCCCAGCATGTCATGTACGGCGCGGCACGGTAGGGCGCAACGCGCCTGGCCGAAACAACCGTTGGTCCTGTGCCGAGTCCCGGTTAGCGTGCTTTTCAACCGATCATCTGAGGGAAACAGCATGTCAGCAGGGCCTGTTGTCGATCTGCAGCAACTCGGAGGGGGCTTCACCCGCGATCCCTATCCCGTCTACGCCGAACTCCGCGCGGCCGGACCCGTGCACCGGGTCCTCGACACCGACGGCGAGGAGGTGTGGTTCGTCGTCGGTTATGACGCGTGCCGTACCGCCTTCACCGACCCCCGGCTCAGCCGGGACTGGCGCAAGTCCGGCAACATCGGCCAGATCGTCAACACCGAGCAGGACCAGCCGGCGCTCGCCCACATGCTGATGTCGGACCCGCCGGACCACACCCGGCTACGGCGGCTGGTGGCAAGGGAGTTCACCCCACGCCGTATCGAGGCCCTGGCCCCCCGGGTCCAGCAGATCGCCGACGAACTGCTGGACGAGATGCTCGCGGGGGAGGAACGGCAGGCGGACCTGGTGGCGTCCTTCGCCTTTCCGCTGCCCATGACCGTCATCTGCGAACTGCTCGGCGTGCCCGCGCTCGACCGGGACGCCTTCCGTGCCTGGTCCAACGAGATGGTCGCCCGTACGAGTCCGGAGGCGGAGGCGCGCGCCTACCAGGAGATGTCGGCGTACCTGGCCGAACTGGCCGCGGCCAAGCGGAGCCGGCCCGGCCACGACCTGCTG
>NZ_JAPWHT010000814.1:0-2045 GCF_027270795.1 Streptomyces sp. ActVer | reverse complement strand
CGCGCTCGAAGCCGTCCGGCGCATCGCGGCCGCCGTCCGGGTGCCGGTCAGCGCCGACATCGAGACCGGCTACGCCGAGGACGCCAAGGGCGTCGGCGACACGGTCCGCGCGGTACTGGCGGCCGGCGCGGTGGGCGTGAACATCGAAGACGCCCTGTACGGGCCGGAGCAGGCGGGCAGGGGTGGTGAGCCCCTGCGGGCGGTCGCCGAGCAGGCCGAGAGGATTGCGGCCGCCCGGGAGGCCGCCGACTCGGCCGGGGTGCCGCTGTTCGTCAACGCCCGCATCGACACGTATCTGCGCGGAGCCGGAGACCTTGCCGCCACTCTGGAGCGCGCCGCCGCCTTCCTCGCCGCAGGGGCCGACGGAATCTTCGTGCCCGGTCCCGTCGACCCGGCCACCGTCAAGGGCCTGGCCGAGGGTGTGGACGGCCCGCTCAACGTGATGGCCGGTCCCGGCGCCCCGTCCGTCGCCGAGCTGTCCTCACTCGGCGTCGCCCGGATCAGCGTCGGCTCGGGCATCGCGCAGGCCGCACACGCACTGGTCCGCCGTGCCGCGCGGGAGCTGCTGGGCACGGGAACGTACGAGTCGCTGGCCGGCGGACTCGACTACGGAGAGCTCAACACCCTGCTGGGGAAGGGGCGCTGACCCTTTCCGGAAAGGGTCAGCAGGCGTCCCGCAGGAGCTCGGCCAGCTGCTGGTCCAGGTCCTGGTGCAGATGCTCCAGACCGAAGGGCACGACCTGGGTAGTGCTCTCCAGGAAGCGCCGCAGCTCGCCCGTGCGGACGTGGACCACGGCGGTGCCCTCGGGGGCGTGGAACTCCAGGACGATGCGGTCGTACCCGTACGGCCGCACGCGGACGTCGCCGCGTCCCACCGGCTCCTCCAGGCCCGAGGCGAGCAGCTCGCGGGCGAAGGTCCAGATCACGTCCACACCTTCGAGCGTGGCCGGGGCCGGGAAGGACATGCGGACGGCGAAGGGGTCGTGCGGGTCGTAGCGGAGGGTTGCGGGAATGCTCGGCATCCGCGGAGCCGCGGCGACGAGACGGGCCTCTACGGGCTGCTCGATGACGGTGGACAACGCCTTGCTCCCTTGTGACGGCTGGACGAACGGTGGACGGATGAGCCGGGCACTTGTAGAGACGCTCGAAGCGGCCAATCCGTGCTCACCAAAGTGCATGAAATTCGAGTGACCTCCGTCACCGCCTTCAATCACGGAAGTGATCAAAGATTCCTCAAGTGACCGCCGATGCCTTCCGGGGCATCTGGACGCCACTGGGGGAGTGGGCTAGCTTCGCCCGCCATGAGGGGCTTGGGGAAGACGCGACGCACGAGACATACGAGATCCACAGGGCGTACGGGATCCACGAAGCGACTGGTGACCGCGGGGGTGTGCGGACTCGCGCTCGCCGCCACGCTCACGGCACCCGCGCAGGCACACGGACCGGACCAGGGATCGGGCCAGGTGGCGGGTCAGGCAGCGGGCAACAGGTCGGGCGGCGGCTCCGGTGGCGGGAAGGCACCGCACTGGGAGCTGAAGGACAGCGGCACGGACGTCCGCTTCCGCGGGCTCTCCGCCGTCAGCCGCAACACCGCCTGGCTGGCCGGGTCCAAGGGCACCGTGCTGCGCACCGCCGACGGCGGCAAGAACTGGCGGAACGTATCGCCGCCCGGCGCGGCCGAGTTGGAGTTCCGCGACATCGAGGCCTTCGACGGCAGGCGTGCCGTGGTGCTGGCCATCGGCGAGGGCGAGGCGTCCCGGGTCTTCCGGACCGAGGACGGCGGGGCGACCTGGACCGAGTCGTTCCGCAACACCGACGCCAGGGCTTTCTACGACTGCATCACCTTCTTCGACAGCCGCCACGGCCTGGCCATGAGCGACCCGGTGGACGGCAGGTTCCGCATCCTGTCGACCCGCGACGGCGGCCGCTCCTGGAAGGTGCTGCCGAGCGCCGGCATGCCCGCGGCCCAGACGGGCGAGGCGGGTTTCGCGGCCAGCGGGCAGTGCCTGGTGAGTTCGGGGCCGCAGGACGTGTGGCTGGCCACC
>NZ_JAPWHT010000813.1:0-2061 GCF_027270795.1 Streptomyces sp. ActVer | reverse complement strand
GTGGCGGGGCGGGCGGCCGCTGCGCCTGACCCGGACCGAGTTCTCCCTCCTGCAGGTCCTCGTGCGCAACGCGACCCTCGAAGCGGATGTAGGCGCCGAGGGCCGTCACGTCGAGGAGTACGGCGCTGCGGTGCTCGGCGGTGCACAGCATGGCCTCGGCCGCCGTGCGCTCGTGCACGCAGTGGAAGCCGCAGTCGCAGCGGCGGTGCGGTGCCCGGTGCCGCAGACCGTAGACACAGTGCGCCTCGTCCAGCACTCCGTACGGCAGCGCGCCACCCAGCGACACACCGGTGAACCCGGCCCGGGTGCCGTCCTGGGACAGCATCGGGTGGGCGATCTTGAATCCGGTCGGCGGCTCCGCCGGACGTTCCTCGGGGAGCCGCATCCTCATCGCGCGACCGGAACCTCTTCGACCGCGGACTCCAACTCCTCGATCTCCTCAGGGAGTCGGAGCTCTTCCTCCTCCGGACGCGGCTGCTCCTCCGCGACTCCGGTGGCCAGTGCTTTGCCCAGCTTCATGACGCCTCCCGTGACAGACGACCTTCTACCGTCCCCGCCATGGTGACCGAAACGGGGGCGAGTTCCTAGAGCGCCCCCGCCACGCCGAATGCCGCGACTGCTAAGAATCGCTTACCCATATCCCGTAGAAAAATTAAGTGGAGCTTCAGGATTTGTGTGCCGAGACTACCTCCATGACCTCACGACGCACCCCACCCTTCGGCCGTGCCCTCTGCGCGATGATCACCCCGTTCACCGACGAGGGGCTGCTGGACCTGGACGGTGCGCAGCGGCTGGCCGACCGGCTGGTCTCCGGGGGCTGCGACGGGCTGGTGCTGTCCGGAACCACCGGGGAGTCGCCGACCACGACGGACGCCGAGAAGTCGGCGCTCGTGCGGGCGGTGGCGGACGCGGTCGGGGACCGCGCCGCGATCGTCGCGGGCATCGGGACAGCCGACACCCGCCACACCGCCGAACTCGCCCTGGAGGCCGAAAAGGCGGGCGCGGACGGCCTGTTGGTAGTCACGCCGTACTACAGCAGGCCCCCGCAGGACGCCGTCGAGGCGCACTTCCGCGCGATCGCGGACGCCTCCGGACTGCCGCTCGCGCTGTACGACATCCCGGGCCGCACGGGGACGCGCATCGAGCCGGAGACGATGCTGCGGCTCGCCGAGCATCCGCGGATCGTGGCGGTGAAGGACTGCGCGTACGACCTGCTCGGCACCCAGAAGGTGCTGGCCGCCACGGAGTTGGCGTACTACACGGGCTGCGACGAGTACGTGCTCGCGATGTACGCGATCGGCGGTGCCGGATACATCAGCACGGTGGCGAATGTGACCCCGGCTCAGTTCCGTTCGATCCTGGACGCGTTCGACGGGGGCGACCCGGACGAGGCTGTCCGCCTGCAGCAACTCACCATCCCGCTCACGGAGTTGATGATGGCCTCCGGCCTGCCCGGCTCGGTGACGGCGAAGGCCCTGCTGGACACTCTCGGCCTGCCCTCCGGCCCGGTCCGGGCACCGCTGCGGCCCGCCGGCCGGGATGCGGCCGACGGGCTGCGGACGGCGTACGAGCGGTTGGTGGCCGCCTCGGCCGGCGTGTGAGCGGAGCTTGCTCGGCGCTCGGCGAAGACCGGCGTCCAACGCCCGGGCGCGCCGTCGTTCCCCTTGCGGAAACCGCTCAGCGGGACGGTCTTGTCGCTGCCGATCGTGACGAGCACGAGCCGGTTGTGGAACTCGTTCGTACCGGGTGCGATGTCGAAGGCGATGAGCCGCTTGTTGTCGGCCCACGCGAGCAGTTGCTGTCCGGGGGTCTTGTAGAGCCGCTTGCCGGTGTAGGGGTCGTTGATCTCGGAGGCGGTGGTCTTGGTGCCCCTCGCGAAGTCGCCGGCGGCGAGCTTGCCGTCCGGGGACAGCCGTGCGTCGACGGACCAGTGCAGGTACTTCTCGTTCGCGGGCGTGGCGACCTCCTTGCCCTCGAAGTCGTAGTACTGCACGTGGGGTTCCATGGCGAGCCCCGAGTACACCAGCTTGGCGTCATTGCCGAAGGCGAAGTCCCCCCACC
>NZ_JAPWHT010000812.1:0-2089 GCF_027270795.1 Streptomyces sp. ActVer | reverse complement strand
GCCGAGGGTGGGCATGGGGGTGGGGATGTGCGGATGCTGGCCGATCTGTTCGGGTCCCGGTCCGGTGGGGATGCCCTGGGGCGGGCTGCCGACGCGGTTGACGGGGCCAAGTCGTTGGTTACCGGGCTGGCCGCCAATGAGTCGTTCGTGACCGGGCTGCCTGTTCGGGTGCGGGATCTGTTGGATGTCTGAGGTCGTCGGTCCGGCCTACCTCACCAAGTGACGTGCAGGGTCTGGGATGAGCGGTGGATCAGGGTCGGGCGCATTGTGACCGGGTGGTCGTCCGCCAGGCGGAGGGTGGGGAAGCGGGTCGTCAACTGTTCCAGGGTGAGGCGGAGTTGCTCTCTTGCCGGTTGGGATCCTGGGCAGGTGTGCACGCCCAGGCCGAATGCCAGGTGGCGGCCCGGGGTGCGGGTGATGTCGAACTCGTCCGGGCGGGGGTGGCGGGATCCGTCTCGGTTGGCCGCGCCGAATGCCACGAACACCGTTGATCCGGTGGGGAGTTCTGTGCCTGCGAGGGTGATCGCGCGGGTGGTGATTCGACGGAAGCCCTGTAGTGCCGTGTCGTAGCGGGCCGCCTCCTCAATTGCCGCGGGGATGCGGTCCGGCTCTGCGCAGAGGAGGTTCCACTGGGGCGGGTGGCGGAGGAGGTGCAGGACCGTCGTGCCGATCAGGGCTGTGGTGGTGAGGTGGCCCGCCAGGAGGAAGTTCTGCAGGTGGGCCACCAGTTCGTGGCGTTGGTCGAGTGTCAGGTCGGCTGTGGGTGAGGGGCGCGGCGTGAGGGAGGTGATCAGGTCTGTGCAGAGGTCGTTCCGGGGGGTCGCTTTACGGGCTCGGATGAAGGCGTCGAGGGTGTGTTGCATTGCTACGACGTCCTGGGCTGCTGCTACTTGTTCGGCTTCCGTGACACCCGCAGGACGCTGCGAGCCAATCGGAGTACACCCGTTGCCGTTGGGAACGAGGATCGGAGTCTCGCCCGCCGGCGCATGTTGAACGTGGAGGTGGCGGACGGGCTGATCATGCGGCTGCCTGCACTGCGGGAGTCGCCCGGCGAGGGCGGTCGCGGACTGTCGCGACTCGGACGACCGCGGGCTCGCTCTAGTCGCCATCAGCCGGATCCACGCCGCCCTGACGGGTACGCAGGCGGCCTGGTTCGCGGAACTCTTCAATAGCAACACCCGCACGTCCGGCACCCCCTGGAGCACCAGAATGCAGCGCCCGCCGTGTTCGCACAGTTCCTCGCGGTACTGCTCGCCGAATCGTTCAGCTGGACAGAACCAGCGGGCTTCTATGTGGTCGTCCGTCCGATCAGACTGTTCGGGATGGCCACCGCGAAGGAGGCCTGGGGACCGTCGGAGCGGGCCGCTGCGGAGAAGGCCGCGGCGACCGGACGGCGGTCCGCGACCCCGCAGGACCCGCGAGACAGACCAGCGAAACGGAATCGGTTCGCAGGCCCTGACGCCAGTCCGCTTCCCCCGATATCGGCACGCGGACCGGTCCCGGAGAAAGTGCATATGCGTCTGTTTCGCGCCGAAGGCACGGCTCGGACCGTCCGATGGGCGATCCGGTCGTAGCCCCGGGGTGCGGGTCACTCCAAAGGCGCAGAGACCACCCGCCCTGGGGGAGGTATTGAGGCGAGTGTGTCGCAGGTCACGCGTTCTATCGCACTGTATGCATCGAGCGGGACGCAAATGTCCATCCGGTGCGGTCTAGACCGCACGTGAACACACCTTTACCTTGAGCTTCACGATCCGTGCGAGATCAATTACATTCAGGCAGAGTCTGGGGAGGCTCTGTGGGGAGGGTGTGTCATGCCTGTGGGCAGACGGCTGCGCGTCACCGCAGTGGCGTTATCCGGCGTGGTGGCGTTGTGTGTTCTAGCTCCTGTGAATGCGGCGGGAGCTGCCCGCAGTCAGGTACCGACCAGTAAGGCATCGGCTGCAGAGGGTGCCGAGGCTGGAACGGCTGTAACTGAGGATGAAGCGCTCGCCAAGGCCAAGCGCACGGGCGATGTGAACCGCCCCGGGTTCGATAGAGATCTCAGATTATGGTTGTGACCTGGGGTTTCGTGGATTCCATGTAGTGGTTG
>NZ_JAPWHT010000811.1:0-2092 GCF_027270795.1 Streptomyces sp. ActVer | reverse complement strand
GCGGGGGGGGGGGGGGGCGGGGGGGGGGTGTTCTCGCCCCCGCCGCCCCTTCCCGTCCCGAACCTGGGGCTCCGCCCCAGACCCCGCTCCTCAAACGCCGGAGGGGCTGGGTTTGATCAGGGTGTTACCGCGAAGTTCCTCAGGATTGCTGCCGTCAGTTCCGGGTCGCCCTCTGTCTTCAGGCGGTCTGCCACCGCCTCCGGGGTCACTCGGCCGCAGGCCAGGCGGAAGTAGGTTTCCCAGTCGAGGGTGAGGGTGGCGGCGGGGCCGAGGGAGGGGGCACCGTCTATTGAACCGACGCCCTCGGCGTCGACGCGGACCGTGCGCAGGAATTCGAGGGGGCCGTGGACGTCGAAGACGACCGCCGAGTTCGGCGGGGCGCCGGCGTCCTTGGCGACGACCTTCGGGAGCCTGCTGAGCAGCACGTCGCGGGCGACGTACGCGCCGGGGGAGTCGAGGTTGCCCGGCCGGCCGAGGGCGGTGCGCAGGTCCTGCTCGTGGGCCCAGAGGTCGAACGACCGGTTGCGCATGGACTCTTCGAGCGTGACCTCGGTGCCGAGCGGGCCGCGGACGAGGGCGTCCGGCTGCCGTGACTCGTTCCGCAGCTGGCGGTTGCGGCGGATGATCGTGTACTCCAGCTCGGAGGTCATCTCCGGGGCGGTGTGGTGACGGCGTACGTCGACCTGCATCTCCATGTACCGCTGGTGTTCGTTCGTCACGTGGTACAGGTCGCGGGGGAGCGTGTGGATCGGCCGGGGGTCGCCCAGCATCTCGCAGTCGAGGCCGATGACATGCGAGACGAGGTCGCGCACCGACCAGCCTGGGCAGGGAGTCCGCCGGTTCCATTCCCCCTCCACCAGCGGCGACACCAGTTCGGATATCGCGTCGATGGAGTGGGTCCAGGCGTCGGCGTAGGACTGAAGGCTGGGATGCAGACTCACGGAACGGGACCCCTCGGGCGGTTGGACGCGGGCAGTGCACAGTCAGCGGGTGTCTTGGGACGCTAAGTTACGCTGCTGTGAGGCACCCCGGCAGTGCTTTCGTGTGACGATCGTAGGCCCGTATCAAAGGCTCGAATGCCAGGACGGTGGTAGTGTGCGCGCCTCCCTGCTCCAGATCGCTGTGGACGAGGGCGAATCGATCGACTCCCGCAGGGAGCGTGTCGCCTCGCTGGTACGGGAACAGGCGGGTGCCGACCTGGTCGTGCTGCCCGAACTGTGGACGACGGGGGCCTTCGCCTTCGAGTCGTTCAGCGCCGAGGCGGAGCCGCTCGAAGGGCCCACGTACGAGGTGATGGCCAAGGCGGCGAGCGACGCGGGTGTGTGGTTGCACGCGGGTTCGATTCCCGAGCGGGATCCTGAGGGGCCGCTCTACAACACCTCCCTCGTCTTCTCCCCCGCCGGTGAACTGGCCGCCGCCTATCGGAAGATCCATCGGTTCGGCTTCGACAAGGGTGAGGCCGTGTTGATGGGCAGGGGTGAGGAACTGGTGACGGTTCGGCTGCCGGACACGACCGTCGGTCTCGCGACCTGTTACGACCTCCGCTTCCCCGAGCTGTTCCGCGGTCTCGTCGACGTGGGCGCCGAGACCCTGGTGATTCCGGCGGGCTGGCCGGAGCGTCGCAGGGCGCACTGGACGCTGCTGGCCCGGGCGCGGGCGGTCGAGAACCAGGCGTTCGTGCTTGCTTGTGGAACGGCCGGTACGCACGCGGGGGTTCCGCAGGCCGGTCACTCGATCGTGGTTGATCCCTGGGGTGAGGTGCTTACGGAGGCGGGTGCGGGTGAGGAGGTGCTCTCCGTGGAGTTCGATCCCGCGAAGGTCGGTGCGACTCGGGGGCAGTTTCCTGTGCTGAGGGACCGGGTGCTGGGGGTTGAGCGTCCTCGCGGGTGAGTTGCCTGGCGGGGTTGGCGGCGGGTCCTTTTTTCGCCCCGCCGCCCCTACCCTCCCCCACTCTCGGCTTCGCTCGAGCGGGGGGACCCCCATCGTCACTACTCGGGGGCCAGCCCCCGAACCCCCGCTGCGCAGTTCCCCGCGCCCCTGCAGGGGCGCGGGGAACTGCGCGATCAGCGCCAACGGACCCGCACCCGACAAC
>NZ_JAPWHT010000810.1:0-2096 GCF_027270795.1 Streptomyces sp. ActVer | reverse complement strand
CCCGGGCCTGGCGGGTGGCCGTCACGCGTTGCTCGCCGGTGGTCCCGGCGGGGCCGGGGCGGCCGCGCAGATAGCGGCGTTCGGCTGCCTGGCGGCTGGCGACGCCGAGGGGATGGGCGAGGTCCGCCCAGCTGGCGCCCGCGTCGCGGGCGGTTTCGATCAGGCCGGTCTCCCATCCGGCGAGCTGCTCGCGAACCTGCCGCAGCAGCATCAGGGAGGCCAGCGCCTGGTCCGGCCCGGGGCCGGGAGCATCCGGGGTGTCCGGGGAGTCTTGCTGGGCGTCGTGCAGGGCGTCGTCTATGGCGTTGAGGGCCGCTGCGGCGGCTAGGAACGACGCCGGGCTGTGGGCGTTCGTGTTGGTCGTGGCCGGTTGGTCGGATGCGGTCACGGACACCTCCCTCAGGCTGTCATCACATGGACGACACCGTGTTTGTCATCCATTGGATGACATGTTACAACGGTGTCAGTGAAGCGCATTGGCAGCAACTGCCTGAACCTGCTGGAGGTGTTTTCACGATGTTGATGCGCACTGATCCCTTCCGTGAGCTGGACCGGCTGGCGCAGCAGCTGATGGGCCCGGGCACCTGGTCCCGCCCGTCGGCGATGCCGATGGACGCCTACCGCGAGGGCGACGAGTACGTGGTGGCTTTCGACCTTCCCGGCGTCAGCGCCGACGCGCTTGACATCGACGTCGAGCGGAACATGCTCACCGTCAAGGCCGAGCGCCGGCCGGCGGCGAAGGCCGATGATGTGCAGATGGAGCTGTCGGAGCGGCCGCTGGGCGTCTTCTCCCGCCAGATCGTGCTCGCCGACACCCTAGACACCGAGCACATCAAGGCCGACTACGACGCGGGCGTGCTTACCCTGCGCATCCCGATCGCCGAGCGCGCCAAGCCCCGCAAGATCTCCATCGGCGTCGGCTCCGGCCGAAACGAGATCTCCGGCTGACACCGGCCGGACGGGTGCGGAGGGCAGGCGCCTGATCTCCCCCCTCCATCCCGCCCTCCGCACCCCCTGGGCAGTCCAAGGAGGAAGAGGCGGCGGCCGAGATGACTCTGCGACGCGAAGTGTTCCTCGAGCACGTAAAGGAACGCGGCGAATACGGAACTACGGAGGAAGCCGAGCGTGCGGCCCGCGTGGTCCTCGCCCTCCTCGGCGCGCATCTGGTCGGCGACGTCCGCGCCCATCTCGCGGCGCGCCTGCCGGAGGGCTACGCCCTGATCCTCCTCAACCCGCTGCAGAGCGCCGAACCGCTGCCCGCGGAGCGGTTCGTCCGGGCGACCGCCGCCTGGATCGAGGGCGCCACCGAGCAGACCGCGGCCTGGGACGTCAGCGCTGTGCTGTCCACCGTCGCCGACGCAGCCGACGATGACCTGCTGGGGCAGATCCTGCTCCAGCTTCCCGCTGGCTACGACCTCCTCTTCGGCCGCCCCCAGCCCACCTGACCATGACGGGTGGTGCCCACCCCGGCACCACCCCACTCCACGAAAGGCATACACAGCAGTGATCTCCGACGTGCGCGTACCGCTTGAGCACCAGCAGCCGTACGGGACGGCGTATGAGCAGATGTTGGAGAAGGTCCGCTACGAAGGCGCCTACCCCACCCGCGAGCAGGCCGACGAAGCCGTCCGCCTGGTCCTCGCGGGGCTGGGGCGCCAGCTGACCGGCGACGAACGCGTCGATCTCGCCGCCCGTCTGCCCTTGGAGGCCGCCCGCGTCCTCACCGCGCAGATCCCCGACACCCAGCCCCTCACCGGCTGGGCCTTCGTCAAGGACCTCGCTGCCCGCACCGGCGCCTCCCCGGCCACCACCCGCTGGGACACCGGATCCGTCTTCTCCGCCATCGCCACCCACGCCGGCCCCGACCTCATCACCCGCATCCTGCACCAGCTCCCCAACGGCTACGCCCTGCTGTTCGGCCGCGCCGAACTCACCCCCGCCGCGTAGACGGCTAGGTGCGGGCCCGGGGCAGGCGCAACGACCGCCGCGTCGCTGTCCACCCGACGCCCCGGGCCCGCGAGGTGGCCGCCGCCGTCCAGGCGCTGATCGTGGTCGGCGCGGGTAGAACCGGGGCCGCCCTGTGCGGGCGTAGATCG
>NZ_JAPWHT010000080.1:0-30256 GCF_027270795.1 Streptomyces sp. ActVer | reverse complement strand
GCCTGTTCGGCGGCGTACTGCTCGGGGGTGAGCTCGGCGGCCGGGGGAGGGTGCGGCGGGGTCGCCTTCTTGGCCCCTGCGAGGGTGCGGCCGGTGCGGCGGGCCGGGGGTTTCATTGGCTCGGTCATGCCGTGAGCTCCTTCATCAGTTCGGCGTACTCGCTCAGTTCGGTGGGGATCTCGCCGAAGGCCTCCATGTAGTGCACCCAGGAGTGGATGACGGTCTCGGCGAGGGGGAACGGCTCGTCGCGGTCCGGGCCGATGCCCTCGCCCTGGGCGGGCTCCAGCAGCTTGTCCTTGGCCGTGCGGGGCAGGCTTGTGCGGTCGTCGGCCTTGACCAGGACTACGTTGGCGGTGACGTCGCGCTCGTTGCGGGCGGCGGCGCGCTCGGCCTCGTCGAAGGTGGCCACGAGCTTGCGGCGCTCGATCTTGGTGGGGGCGACCGGCACGAGCAGCAGGTTCGCCTCGGTGACCGCCTCGTGGAAGATGCGGGCGCTGCCGCCGCCGGCGTCGACCACGATTGCGCCGAACTCGGCGCGCTTGGCCCGGATGTACTCGGCGATGTCATCGAACGGGTACCGCTCGACGATCAGGTTGGCCGGGATCTCGAAGCCGGCGGCCTGGGGAACCTTGAACCAGTCGTAGGCGGACTGGCTGGTGGCGTCGGCGTCCAGGAGCAGTGTGGGCAGGCCGAGGACACGCGCTTCAGCGCCCCGGGCATCCGTTGGCACCGAGACCCACGGGATCACTGCTGTTGCAGGCTCTGACCGCCGGGAACTCGTCGTAACTCACCGGCTTGCACGAACCCCCGAGGCGGCGATCTTGTAGCGCTCGGGGCGGAGGTCCAGCATCTGGAATTCCAGGGGCTCGGTGGAAGTCCGTCAAGCCGCTGGGCCGTGGCTGCTGTTCAGCGGGCTGCGCGGATCATCACGGTGAGGACGGGCGAGGCCACTGACGGCTGGCTCTGCCCGACGTCCTCGTACCCCCACGACTTGTAGAGCGCGTGGACCTTTCCGTCCCCAGCAGCCGGGTTGACCATGAGGGTTACGAAGGGCTCGTCACGTGTGGCGAGGAGGGCGTCGTGGATACGCCGGGCAGTGCCGGTCTTCCGCCAGGCCGGCCGGACGCCGATCTCCTTCAGGGCTACGACCGGACGCTCGGTGTACTTCTCGGCCGGCGTCGGGCTGGTGCGCTGCCAGTACCGGTCGCCGTGCTCGATGGTGTTGCCGTAGGCGTAGCCGACGGGATGTCCGTCCGCGTACGCGAGGACAGCCGCGAACCCCGGCTCGGTGCTGTGCCGGTCCAGGCGTTCGCCGAACGCGGTGACCGCGTAGTTCGGCAGGTGGAGGAGTGGGGCGCGCACTTCGGCGTACACGTCGAGGAGGTCGCCGCGGGCGGTGTCGAGGTTGGTGAAGGTGCGCAGTTCGATGGCGGGCGCCGTGGTCATGCGGCCATCCTCCAGGTGGCGGCGTGCTCGGTCCAGGTCTGCACGCTGGAGCTTCCCGGCGCGGTGGCGCGCAGGGCGGCCCCGAACTCCTGCAGCATGCGCGTGACCCGGGCGTGCTGGGTAGCCGCCTCGGCAGGGACCTTCATCGCGGTGGTCGTGGCGGCGTCGGTGGCGCCCTGTGCGAGCTGGGCGTGCGCGAGCCGGGTCGTGGTGATGGCCCGGGAGCGGATCATGTGGGGCCGGAGGGCGGACAAGCAGCGGTGGGCGTGGTACTCGGCGGTGGAGTAGTCGCCGAGCGCCAAGTGCGCTGACAGTGCCAGGGAGTCCAGTTCAGCCTGGTCGTAGAAGGCGAGCATCCACACCGGCCGGTAGTCGGCGGGGTCGGCGCGCAGCATGGCGTCCTGCGCCTGCTCGAAGGCCCGGCGGGTGCCGGTGCGGTCCTGTGCTGCGCCGTGGATGGCGCCTTGGCGGGCCAGGCCGAGGGAGGCGAAGAGAGGGTCTCGGCGGGTGAGGTGCAGGTTGCGGGCGACGTCGTTGGCGGCGAATGCGTCCGCGGGACGGCCCATGTGCCGGTACATGGTGCCTGCGTGGCTCCAGATGCGGAACTTGATCGCCTGGTCGCCGGACATCTCGGCGAGGGCCTGGGCCTCACGCATGTGCGCCTTGGCGATGTCGTAGCGCCGGCCGTCGATGGCGGCCCACATCGCTGAGGAACGGAACGCCGCTGCGGAGGCGTAGAGGCTGCTGCGTACCCGTTGGCTGGCGCTGCCCGCGTTCTGGAGATTCAGGGCCTCGTCGGCGAGCGCGGCGGCCCGCTGCTCGATGCCGAGTTGGCCGCCGTGGCGGTGGTCGCTGGCGATGATCTCGGCGAAGCGCTTCTGTAGACGGTCGACGTCGCTCATGCCGATGCGGCGCGGGGATGCGGTGCCGGGAGCGGCGGCTGCCGCGGCGGCAGCCGCCGCGATGCCTCCGACGAGGGTACGGCGCTTCATGTCGGGGTCCTCCTGCTGCGGTGGGGCTGGGCTGGACGGAGTCCGGCCCCGTGGCACGAACCCTAGAGCGACGGCGGGCAGGCCGCTGACGTCCTCAAGTGCCTTGCGGGTAGCCGATTTGGGCCATGTGACCCGGCCTGCTTTCCAGTCCCGGACCGATGAACCGTCGAGGCCGCCATGTCTCCCGGTCAGTTCCTCTAAGGCCCTGTTCACAGTGTCAGCAAGGCTGTTGGAGCTGTAGCCGTGTTCGGCCATCCACGCCTCGAGAACGGTGTTGCGCGTGGTGTCCATGTCCGCACGGTAGCCCTCACCTCCCTTGCCCCGCCAGGTAAAGAGAAGGTCAAATCGCCCTAGGTTCTTCAGATGGACGGACGGCTGATCGCCCTAACCACCGTGCGCAGAAGGGGAGTTGTCTTGGTGTCGGTCGCCCGTTACGCCCACCGTGCGGGCGGCTGTTGACGGCCCGGCCCGCCCCTGAGGTCCCCCGCAGGGGTGGGCCGGGCGCCGAGACGACACGAAGGCTCAACCCCAATGACGAGTCTCATTAAGCCAGTTCAGGCCGACCCAACCGGCCACCCCGCCTATAGCCAGACCTTCCCGTGCGAGCCGTCCACGGCCCAGATCGGCCGCAAGCTCGTCCGTGACGTCCTCGGCGTATGGCACCTCGACAACCTGGCCGACGTCACCGCACTGATCATCTCGGAGCTGATCGCGAATGCCGTCAGGCACACCCCGTGCGACTCGATCCGCCTGATTATTGGGCGACCGAGTGCGACACGGGTTCGCGTTGGGGTGGTGGACCGGGCGCCATCACGTTTGCCGGTGCTCGGGCAGGTCGGGGGAGACGACGAGTCAGGCCGCGGCCTGCTCCTGATCGACGGCATCGCCGACCGCTGGGGCTATGACCTGCACGGCCCGGAGGAGCGCCCACGGTGCAAAGAGGTCTGGGCCGAACTCTTCATGAAGGGCGACGAGTGAAGCCGGTCGTGGCGACCTCGCCCGTGCCGGACGTCGCTCGCCTACGACCCCGCCAGCAGATGGCTATGGAGTGTGCACGCTGCGCCTGGTACCTGGGAGCGAGCGGCGAGATCTTGGGCGAAGTACGTCATCGGGGCCTGCTGTTCCAGCTCTGGGTGTGCGGGCCCACCTGCCGGTCGCCCACCCCTGGACCGCGGACGGGAGCCGAGACATGACCCAGCTCCCCGGCATGCAGGAGCACTGGGTCACCGGTGACTGCTGGCTCGGGTGCGAGCGCACCGGAGTGCCCGTGATCTGGCTCGGCCCACTGCAGTGGGACGGGCAGCACGCCCCAGTCCACGCCTGCAAGCCGTGCCTCGACCGGCTCAAGGCTCAGGCGCTTGCCTACTTCATGCAGCGGCGACCGGCTGCCGTCTGACCAGACTCCCGCCTCCGGCCGTGCGGACTGTGCCGTACGGCCGGAGGCGGGCACCACCGCACAACAACATCCCAACCACTCAAAGGAGTTGGCATGACACGCAGCACCGTAGTACCGAGCAGCACTCATGTGAGCCAGCAGACGCCGAGGACGTCGGACGGTTTCGACCTGGACGTGTCCCTCGTCGAGGTCGCCGACCCCGCAGGTCTGGTCAACCTGACCGACGACAACTGCGGAACCACCTGTGGCGCCTGCACCACCAACGTCGCCTGACCCGAGGCTTCACGTCGCTCCGGGCTGGTGCCGCCGCGCCCTGTGGCGTGGCGGCACCAGCCGCCTGTCTCTCACCTACGGAGGTAGTGGTGGCTGCTCCGCGCCCAGCGTTCCGAACCGGCACGACCGCTCTCGTACGAGCCGTTGCCCAGCCGACACTGCCGTGTCCTCCGCTTCCGGACCTCGACGATGACTCTGCCAACGGGTCCGCCACCTGTGCCGCCTGGCTGCGCGAGGTCTGGGCGAACGCCGACCTTGCCGAAGCCCTGGAACACGCCAGCCCGGTCCTGGCCGCACAGGTACGGACCGTGTGCACGGCCGATGAGCCGTTAACGCGAGACGTCCGGCGTGCGGCACTGTCCGTGGCCCGCTACCTGCTGCGCTCCCAGCACCGGGCGACGCCGTTCGGGCTCTTCGCCGGTGTGACCGTCGCAGAATTCGGTCCGCAGGCGGGCGCACGCTGGGGTGCGGAGCGCGTAGCCATCGGCCATGCGGGCGCAGAGTGGTTGGCCGCCGTGGTCGAGAGGCTGGAGTCCTGCCCCGACCTCCTCGAACGGCTGCCGGTGGTCGTCAACAACACCGTGACGAGCCGCGGGGACCGGCTCATCGTGCCGTTTCAATCCGACGCCCAGGACGATCGGACTCGCGCGGTTGAGGCGTCCCTGGCCCTCATCGAGCCCGTACGCGCGGTCCTCGCCGCAACGCGAGCGCCGGTCCGGGTCGGTGTGCTCGCGCACAAGCTCCAGGCGGAGTTCCCCGAGGCCGGACCGGAGAAGGTGCGCCGACTGCTGGTAGAGCTGATCCAGCGGCATGTCCTGATCACGAGCTTGCGCACACCCAGCACCGAGACCGACGCCCTCGGGTATCTACTCGACCGACTCGACGCGATCGACACCGACAGCCTCCCCTCGGTCGCGGAAATGCTGCGCGAGCTACGGGCGATCCGGACCGGCCTCAAAGAGTGCACTTCGCGGGGCGGGCGGGACAGCGTCGCAGCGCGGATGAAGGCCCTCGTGCCAGGTCTGCGCCGCCACCCTGTCGCGCTCGACCTGCGCCTGGACGCGCAGCTCGTGCTGCCGGACGCGGTCGCCCGCGAGATCGAGCGCGCCGCCCTGATCCTGACCCGAGTCAGCGCCCGCCCGTACGGCACCGCGGCGTGGGGCGCGTACCACCAGCGGTTCTACGAGCGGTACGGCATCGGCACGATGGTGCCGCTCCAGGAAGTCGTCGCGGACAGCGGCACTGGTTACCCCGAGGGCTACCCGAGCATCCCGCCCGGCGCCAGTCGGCCTCGCGTCTCCGCTCGGGATGACGCCCTTATACGGCTGGCGCAGGCCGCCGCGCTCGACGGCCGCGACGAGGTGGTCCTCACCGACGAGTTGATCGACGCCCTGGACGTAGGGCCCGACGAACCCCGGGTGCCGCCACACTTGGAGGTGGGGGTGCGCGTCCACGCGGCAAGCGTTGGCGAGCTGCAGCGCGGGCAGTTCCGGCTGGAGGTCGTGAGCGTGTCTCGCGGCGCCGGCGTCTCCACAGGCCGGTTCCTCAGCGTCCTGGGCACCGCCGACCGTGAGGCCCTGGCCGCCGAACTGGCTGACCTTCCGACCGCTGACAGGAACACCGTGCCCGCGCACCTGTCCTTTCCGCCGCTCCTGCCCGAGAGCGCCCACATCACACGCGCCCCGCGAGTCCTGCCCACCGTGATCAGCCTCCACGAACACCGAGCCCCCGCCGACCATGTCCTCACACCTGCGGACCTGGCGGTGGGGTGCGACGGCCGCCGCATGTACCTGGCCGCCCCCGAGCGCGGGCGGCGCATCGAGGCCGTCGGGATGCACGCGCTTAACCTCCACACGCACACTCCGCCGCTGGTGCGATTCCTCACCGAGTTGTCGCGTGCTCAATGCGCGCAGGTCACCGTCTTCGACTGGGGCGCTGCGGCGGCGATGCCGTTCCTACCGCGCCTGCGGTGCGGACGCACGGTGCTTGCCCCGGCCCGCTGGCGGCTGGAGGCGACCGAGCAGCCTGGTCGCACACGCCCTCGGGCCGAATGGGACTCCGCCCTCACCGACTGGCGGGCTAGGCGGCGGCTACCTCGGCGGGTCTACCTCGTGGAGGACGACCGGCGTCTCTTCCTCGACCTCGACGAGGCCGGCCACCGGACGCTGCTGCGCCAGCACCTCGACCGAGTGGGCCTGGCCGTGCTCGTCGAGGCGCCGAAATCGGGGGCGTTCGGCTGGTGCGACGGTCGCGCCCACGAGATAGTGGTGCCGCTCAAGGCCATCCGGCCGCCGGCGTGGCCGGCGCTTCCCGCCCCCACCCCGGCTCGCATCCTCTCCCCAGCCCAGATGCAGACCCCGGCCGCTTCGTCGGTGTTGCTGGCCACCTTGTATGGAGACGCTCGCCGCCAGGACACTCTGCTCTCCTGCCACTTGCCCGATCTGCTCGAACGGCTCGGTGGCCCGCCGTGGTGGTTCATCCGCTTCCGCGACCCCGAGCAGCACTTGCGTCTGCGCATCGCGCTACCCACGCCGGAGGCGTTCGCCGAGACGACTCGAACCGTGAGCGGGTGGGCCGACGAGCTGCGCGGCGCCGGTCTGCTGGCGGACTTGCGGTACCCCACCTCCTATCGGGAGATGGGCCGTTGGGGGTCTGGCCCTGCATGGGACGCGGCCGGGGAAGTGTTCCGGGCGGACTCGCGCGCCATCCTGGCCCAGCTCGCGCAGCCGCGGCGCCCACACGAGCGCACGCTGGTGGCCGCACACACTGTCTCTATCGCCTCCGCGTTCCTCGGCAGTACTCAAGCCGGGATGCGCTGGCTGATCGACCACATCCCGCCTACAGCGCCCGTGCCCGTACCGCGCCCGCAGTTCACCGATGCCGTACGCTTCGCTGACCCTGGCGACGCCTGGGCGGCATTGCGCGGCGCCCCCGGAGGAGCGGCGATCGTGTCGGGGTGCGCCGATCGCGACGCGGCGCTCGCCGCGTACCGGCGGCACCTGCCAGGTCCCCACACGCAGGGGATCGCCCTCGATGACGTCCTGACCTCGCTGCTGCACGTTCATTTTGTACGGCACATCGCGGTGAACTTCCCCGAAGAAGAGGTCTGCCTCTACCTCGCTCGCGCTGCCGCCCTGGCCTGGACCGCCCGCACCACTGGGAGGACACGATGACCGCGCAGGCCGGGCTGGACCTGGCCGACGCCGTCGCCGAGCAGCTCGCCGACCCCCACACGGCGTACCTTGGGCCAGCGGTCTCTCGTCGGCAGCACCTTGCCTATGGCTTGCCCGGCATCGCGCTCCTGCACATCGAGCGGGCTGCGGCCGGTCTGGGGCCGTGGCAGCGCGCCCACGACTGGCTCGCCGCCGCCTCCAGTGAACCGCTCACTAGCGGCCCCGACAGCCACCCCTTCTACGGGGCGCCCGCCTTCGCGCACGCTCTGGCCTGCGCCGCCGATCACCTGCCCGGCGCCTACCGGCGCGCGCTTGACACTCTCGATCGACAAATGGCTGACGACGTGAGCCGCCGCGTCGACGCCGCACACCGGCGAATCGACGCCGGACTCCTCCCAGCGCTCGCGGAGTTCGACACCATTCGCGGCCTGAGCGGATACGGCTCCTACCTCCTGCGCCGCAATCCTGGCAGCGCCGCCCTGCGCGCCGTACTCGACTACTGCGTACGCCTCACCCAACCGATCACACACGACGGCGAGAACTTGCCCGGTTGGTGGACGGACACAGGGCCCTCGGGCCACCGGGACGACCGTTTTCGAGGCGGACACGCCAACAACGGCATGGCGCACGGTATCGGCGGCGTGCTCACGCTCCTGGCGCTCGCCGCCAGGCAGGGCAGCTTCGTCGACGGCCACGAGGACGCACTGGACCGGATCCTGGTGTGGCTGGACCGATGCCGAGAGGACACCGGCCGAGGCCCGGCGTGGCCGTACTGGTTCACCCGAGACGAGCTGCGTACCGGCCGCCTCACCCCGTCCACGGCGCGGCGGCCGTCATGGTGCTACGGCACCCCTGGCCTCGCCCGCGCCCAGCAACTCGCCGCGCTCGCCCGCGGTGACGACGGCCGCCGGCTGGACGCCGAGAACGCGCTCGTGGCCGCACTCACCGACCCCGTTCAGCTCAAGGCCACGACGGACAACGCCCTGTGCCACGGTTTCGCCGGCCTCGCCCACGTCGCCGCCCGCGCGGCCGACGACGCCCACCCCTCGACCGCCGGACAGCTCCGCGCCACGATCCCGGCACTCCTAGCCGCAGTCCAACCGCCGGGCACCGACCCCGCACACGCCGCCACGACGCTCATGCAGGACGAGGAGCGCGGACCCGGTCTCCTCGACGGCGCAGCCGGTATCGCACTGGCCCTCCTCGCGCCCAGCACTGCCGAACCGCCCCGATCCACCTGGGACGCCTGCCTGCTCATCGCATGACCCCATCGACCGAAGGACACCCGCATGCCCCCGGACCGCTCCGACCGCTGGCAGCAACACAACATCACCTTCGGCGACCGCGAGAGCGCCCAGCGCGCCATCGTCGAACGCATCGCCCCTGTCCTCTTCGCCGCTGAAAGGGACGGGCAGCTCACCGGCTGGTGGTTCATGAACAAGCAGCCCCGCTGCGGTACCGCGCGGACGAGCCTTCACCCGCCGTCGAAGCGCTGCTGAGCGACCTCGTCCAGGACGGCACGGCCGTGTCATGGCTGCCCTACCTCTACGAACCCGAGACCCACGCCTTCGGCGGGACCCAGGCCATGGGCGTCGCCCACGACCTGTTCCACAAGGACAGCCGCCACCTGCTCACCTATCAACCAGGCTCGGAGCAGTTGGGACGCCGGGAAACCGCCGTGCTGCTGGCAAGCGTCATGATGCGGGCGGCCGGCCTGGACTGGTTCGAGCAGGGCGACGTATGGGTAAGGGTCGCCGCCCTCCGACCGACCAGCGGCCTTCTGCCCTCTGCGCGAGCCGCCGAACTGGCGCCCGCGATGCGGAAGCTGATGACGGTCGACGCCCAGAGCCTGTGCCGCCCGAACGGCCCGCTCGCCGAGCACAACGAGTGGGTCGCCTCGTTCGAGTGGGCGGGCACCGCGCTCGCCGACCTCGCAGGCCGCGGCGCCCTCACCCGCGGTCTGCGAGCCGTCATTGCCCACCACCTGATCTTTCACGCCAACCGCGCCGGTCTCCTCCGGGTCGACCAAAGCGCCATGTCCAACATCGCACGAGAGGTAATCATGGGAACGAGTGACAACACCGCGTCGACCGACGAGGCAACGTCCGAGGCGGCTAGCGTCAGGGCGGTGAATACCGACACGATCGCCACCCCCACGGCTGACGCCGAACGCCTCCGCAACGCCCTGGTCGACCAGCTTCGCGCGGACGGGCACGCCCGCACGACCGCAGTCGAGAAGGCGCTGCGGACTGTGCCCCGTCACGTGTTCGTGCCGGAGGCGTCGCTTGAAGACGCCTACGCCAACGCACCAGTGCACATCAAGTACGACACCGACGGTACATCGATCTCGTGCGCTTCCCAGCCGGGCGTCGTCGCCCTCATGCTGGACCAACTCGACGCCCAGCCCGGCGAGCGCATCCTCGAACTCGGCGCCGGCACCGGCTACAACGCCGCTCTCCTCGCCCACCTGGTCGGGGAGAGCGGGCACGTGACCACCCTCGATGTCGACGACGACCTTGTGGAGGGCGCTCGCGCACACCTGGCCGACGCCGGTCTCACCAACGTCGATGCCGTGACCCGCGACGGGGCCCTCGGCTACGCCGAAGGAGCACCGTACGACCGGATCATGGCCACCGTGGGCGCTCACGGCGTACCGCACGCCTGGATGCAACAACTCGCCCCCGGCGGCCGGCTCCTCGTCCCCCAGCGCCTGAAGGGCACCGTCTCCCGGTCCATCGCCTACGAGCGGCGCGACGGTCGATGGGTGTCTCTCGGTAGCGAGATGAACACCTTCATGCCGCTCCGGCGGGGCATTGCCGACGACGACCGCCGCGTCATCCCGCTCAGCACAGACGGCACCGTCCGGCTTCAGGCCCCCGCTGGGCAGAACATCGACGCCGATGCCCTCGCCGGAGTCCTGGACCAGCCGCGCACCGAGGAGTGGACTGGCATGATGGTCCGCGCCATGGAATCGCCGGAGTGGATGGAACTTTTCGTCACCTGTTCCCTTCCCTCCGGCCTCATCCGGATGTTGTTCCCCCAGAACGCCAAGGGCACTCTGCTCACGGAGGACCCCTACCCCTCGTCGACCGCGGCCGTCGACAAGGGCGCCGTCACCTACCTGGCGCGACGCGTGTCGGAGAAGAAGACCCCCGAGGGCGACAAGCTCTGGGAGTTCGGCGTCATCGGCCACGGTCCCGGCAGCGACGAGCTCGCCGCGAAGGTCGCCGACGCCATCCGCACGTGGGATCGCGAATACCGCGGTCGCGAGGCCACGTTCGAGATCCATCCCCTCGACGCCCCCGCCATCGAGCAGCGCCCCGGACTCTTCGCTCTCGACACCCCGCTGAACCGCATCGTCGTCGACTGGCGGTGACGCCCCTTGCGTAGCGGACGGTGCCCGCCGGTGTACGGCTGGCGGGCACCGTCGCCCCAGCACTTCTCACTCACGCCCGGGGAACTCATGGACCCGCACGGACCCATAGCCCAGCGCTTTCCGCTCGTCGCCCGATTCCGGCCCGCCTGTCTTCCCCTGCCCGAACGCGTGGGCGGCCTTGTCGACCTCGCCGAGACGGTGGTGGAGAAGGGCGACCAAGGGCTCGCATCCGCCGTCTACAACCAGGCCGCGCTCATCGCCTCCGATCTCGGCCTGCCCGATCTCGCCCGCGAGATGTGTCACCAGCACGCCGCCGCCTACCTCGACGCGTGCCCCCTGCCCGGCATGAGCGCAATCCGGGGACTGGAACCGGTCGTCAACCTCGCCCGCCTCCAGATCCGCGCCGGCCACACCGACGAGGGACGCCAACACCTACTCGACCTGTACAAGGCCGTCGAGGCAGGCACAGCTGCCCGGTTCGAGGGCGTCGCCGTACCGGCGGACCTCACTGCGACCGACGAGGACCGCCACGAGGTCCGCGCGTGGCTGTGGCGCGTGCTCCTCGCTGATGGGACCCGCACGCTTACCGCCAAGGGACGTTGGGCGGAGGCTCTGAGACACCTCGAGACTCACTGCGGCGTAGGCAAACGGATGCTCGACGGACGCCAAGTTGCCATACTTACTGCCCTCGTTGCAGGTGACACGGCACGGGCAGCTGTTCTCCTTGCTGAAACGATGCCCGGCGATCCGTGGGAGCAGGCCATCACGGCAGGCTTGACCGCCCTGTGCCGCCGCGGCGCCGAGCTGCCGGTCGAAGACCAACTGGCGGCGCTGGCGACCACCTATCTGGAGTGGCCGGCCGAACCTGGGATGACCGTCTTCGACACTCGGCTTGGCCTTACCGTCCTCGACGCGATCGGTTCCGCCGAGGCTCCTACAGCCCACCGCGTCGTCGAGGACCTCCACCGCAGGACGGCCGCCGCCGAAGACGGCTACGCGGCCCGCGAGAACCTGGCGCACCCTCTGTTCACCTCGATCGCCACGGACAGGCAAACCCAGGACTGCCGCGCTCTCGTGCATGCCTGCGCCCTCGGGACAGGGACCATCCCGGACGAACTGCAAGAACAGCTGACGTCGGCTCTAAGCGCCAGCGACATCGTGATCCGGGACAGCCTTGCGCGCCCCTCCAATTCCGGGCGTACAACCCGGTGATCTGCATGAGTGATCAGCCAGGCACCCTCTTCCCTCAGGCAGTCGTGCGCGACCGGGATGTGTGCCCACCTCGGTCAGCTGATCACTGCAGTGCAGCAACGGCACTGGACCATCGGCGTCGCACGCATCGGTGACCGTCCGAGAAGTCGGCCGGATCCACGGCGGGGATCATCAAGGGGCGAGTGGGGCTGTGTGACGAGGCTCCGGCATTCGCCTACGGCAGACGAGAAAATGGCCCACGGGACTGGAACCCCGTCCGCGATCATGTCAACGTACAACGACCCGGAAACACCAGGTCAGCCGTAGGGAGCGGCATTGAACGTCGGCCTGCAAAAGGGGCTGGCCGCTATGGCAGTACGCATCCCGCGCTGCTCGGTCTCACGACCGCGTCCCGCTCCGAGGAGGCCCACCTGTCGAGTCACACCTTCCAATTCGCCCTCATCACGCGCCCTGTCCCGCTCGACGCCGCGAACGCCTGGACTGGTCCGGAGGCGGAGGCTTTGGCGCCATTTCCAAGGCGCTGCCTCTCTGTGTCTGCACGCCAGGATCTTTTGGCGAGGATCTGCTGTAACGCGGACCCCGTCGTGGCCGAGAGGCCCTTACGTACATCGCTGCGCACCGCAGCTCCGCAACGCGCCACGGCGCCTCGGTTGTTGGCGCTGTGAGGTCGTAGGCCGTGACCTCGATCGGTTCACCGGAGGCAGGCTGCCCGTGCTCGTCATGGATGGCGCACCTTCGCCCTCCGCTCGTACCGCCTGGCCTCGTGACCGAGGCGGAAAGGGCGCGATGAGCAGACCTTCGTAGTGCAGGGCGATACATAGCAGAAGATCCCCGGTTACCGAAACCGGGGATCTTCCAGAGCATTGGTGGTGTTCGCATTCGGCTGTGCTTGGCGGTGGAGCCGTGGCGGACGCAGTTGGCAGAGTCGTACGCATCCGAGAGGAGATATTGAGTGGCTGTTGCCAGCTGCTGCTACATCAATGACCAAGCTTTCATGCCCACGGCCACTGTTGCTCGCTACGCAAGGTCTCCTTCCGGACCGCTCGCTTGTGCGCCGAAAGAAAATCATCCGTTGTATCGATGTGTGATACCTGGCTGTGTCTCGTCGTCTGATCCGGGACGGCGGCCGTGCAGAAATGGGATCTCTGCTGCATACGATGCATGCCTGGCTTTCCGGCATGAAGCCTTTCTTAATGTGAAGGTGATATTGCATGGCTCGTCCTCCGGCGCTGAAGCTCACCGAGGTTCTCGCGGAGATTCGTATGAGTCCGTCGGCGTTCTACCGAATGCGCGCTCGCGGGCAGGCGCCCCGCATGATCAAGTTGCCCAATGGTGAACTCCGGTGTCGTCGTGCTGACCTGGATGCCTGGTGGGACATGTGCGAGAGAGATACTGATAATTGGCGATGAGTTACAATGTCCGTTTCTGGGACATACGGGAGCGCCCCGATCGGCGCAAGCCGTTTATGGTCCGGTGGACGGTCAACGGGCGCGAAAAATCAGAGTCATTCATGACCGTCGGGCTCGCCGACAGCAGGCGGTCAAAGCTGATGACCGCGGCGCGCGATGGTGAGCCCTTCGATGAGCGCACAGGGCTGCCAGCGTCCGAGCTGCGAGCTATCAAGCAGCGGACGACATGGTATGACCTTGCGCACGAATACCTCGACCAGCGTTGGGACCGCACGCCGGGAAACACCCGCCGCACACTGGCCGACGCATTCGCCACCATCACGCCTGCCCTTGTGCGTTCTGGCGTGACCTATCCGGAGCCGCGGGTGCTGCGGCGAGCGTTGTACTCCTGGGCGTTCAACAAGAAGGCGTGGGAGAAAGAGCCAGTTGAGGACTGGCGGCAGGCGCTGGACTGGATGAAGCGGAACTCCCTGCCTGTCAGCGCTCTCGCGGAAGCCGATGTGCTGCGACGGGCACTGGACGCCCTGTGCCTCAAGCTGGACGGCAAAGAGGCTGCGGCCAAGACGGCACGGCGCAAGCGGGCTGCGTTCAACGAAGTCCTCAACATCGCTGTGGAGAAAGGTTACTTCACGGAGAATCCCCTCAACGGGCTCAGGTGGCACGCTCCAGCGGTCAACGAGGAAGTGGACCCGGCTGCCGTTCCTAATCCCGCCCAGATTGCCCGGCTGCTCACGGCGGTTGCCCAACAGCGCGGGCGCGGCCCTCACCTGGAGGCCTTCTTCGGCTGCATGTACTACGCGGCGATGCGGCCTGCGGAGGTCATCCATCTCCGGCTCGAACAGTGCCATCTGCCCGAGACCGGCTGGGGGATGCTCAACCTGTCGGGTGGCGTCGTCACATCAGGCAAAGAGTGGACGGACGGCGGTTCGGTGCACGAGGTGCACTCCCTCAAGCGCCGCGCGGCTACCGCGACCCGGCCTGTGCCCATCCCGCCGCAGTTCGTACGCATGCTCCGCGGACACATCGAACGCTTCGGTGTGGCGCCGGACGGCCGACTGTTCCGGAACCAGGCCGGCAACTACGTGGACGCAGCTGCGTACGGCACAACGTGGGCGCGGGCACGGAAGTACGTCCTGACCCGTACAGAACTCGCCTCCAAGCTGGCAAAGCGGCCCTACGATCTCCGGCACGCCGGGATCTCGTTCTGGCTGTACTCCGGTGTGGACCCCGCCGAGTGCGCTCGTCGCGCGGGCCAAAGCATTGAGGTCCTCTTCCGCCACTACGCCAAATTCCTGGACGGCGTCCGAGAACAGGCCAACCGCCTCATCGAGCAGTCCATGCAGGAGTGGGACCGCGTCAGCCAGGGCGCGGAGTCTGAAGGGTGAGTCGGGATTTGGTCCGTGACTGGTCCGGAAGCACTGGTCAGGAGCGGGACAGCAGTGGGAGGAACTGGGAGTTATGGCGTAAGTCGGTCCTTGCCCCGGACGGGTCGAGAGGAAGGCGCCTGACGGGCAAAAGCCCAGGTCAGGCGCCTTTTTTCGTGCCTCTAGAAGAAGCCCAGTTTCTTCGGCGAATACGACACCAGAAGGTTCTTCGTCTGCTGGTAGTGCTCCAGCATCATCTTGTGGTTCTCGCGGCCGATGCCGGACTGCTTGTAGCCGCCGAACGCCGCGTGCGCCGGGTACGCGTGGTAGCAGTTGGTCCACACCCGGCCCGCCTGGATCGAACGGCCCGCGCGGTACGCCGTGTTGATGTCCCGCGTCCACACGCCGGCCCCGAGTCCGTACAGCGTGTCGTTGGCGATCTTGATGGCGTCGTCGAAGTCCGCGAACGACGTGACCGACACGACCGGCCCGAAGATCTCCTCCTGGAAGATCCGCATCCTGTTGTCGCCCTGGAAGATCGTCGGCTGGACGTAGTAGCCCCCCGCCAACTCACCGTCGTACTCGATACGGTGACCGCCCGTCAGGACCTTGGCACCCTCCTGCTGGCCGATGTCCAGGTAGGAAAGGATCTTCTCCAGCTGGTCGTTGGAGGCCTGGGCGCCGATCATCGTCTCGGTGTCGAGCGGATGACCGGGCTTGATCAGCTCGGTACGCGCGACCGCCGCGTCGAGGAACTCGCTGTAGTGGCCCTGCTGGATGAGCGCCCGGGACGGGCAGGTGCACACCTCGCCCTGGTTCAGCGCGAACATCGTGAAGCCTTCGAGCGCCTTGTCCCGGAAGTCGTCGTCCCGAGCCCACACGTCGTCGAAGAAGATGTTCGGCGACTTGCCGCCGAGTTCGAGCGTGACCGGCTTGATGTTCTCGGAGGCGTACTGCATGATCAGCCGCCCAGTTGTGGTCTCGCCGGTGAAGGCGACCTTCGCCACCCGCGGACTGGACGCGAGGGGCTTGCCCGCCTCGACCCCGAAGCCGTTGACGATGTTCACCACGCCCGGCGGCAGCAGATCCGAGACCAGGCTCATCCAGTAGTGGATCGATGCCGGGGTCTGTTCGGCGGGCTTGATGACGACCGCGTTGCCCGCGGCGAGCGCCGGGGCCAGCTTCCACACCGCCATCAGGATCGGGAAGTTCCACGGGATGATCTGCGCCACGACGCCCAGCGGCTCGTGGAAGTGGTACGCCACGGTGTCGTCGTCGACCTCGCCGAGCGAGCCCTCCTGGGCGCGGATCGCCCCCGCGAAGTAGCGGAAGTGGTCGATGGCGAGCGGGATGTCGGCGGCCAGCGTCTCGCGGATCGGCTTGCCGTTCTCCCAGCTCTCCGCGACCGCGAGCTTCTCCAGGTTCGCCTCCATCCGGTCGGCGACCTTGAGGAGTATGTCGGCGCGTGCGGTCACCGACGTACGGCCCCAGGCGGGCGCGGCCGCGTGCGCCGCGTCGAGCGCGCGGTCCACGTCCTCCGCCGTACCCCGCGCGATCTCCGTGAACGGCTGCCCGTTCACCGGACTCGGGTTCTCGAAGTACTGCCCGCGGGCCGGCGGTACGTACTCCCCGCCGATGAAGTGGTCGTACCGCGACTGGTAGGAGACGATCGCGCCCTCGGTGCCGGGCGCCGCGTAACGGGTCATGTGCTCTGCCTCCCGTGGAAGGACCGCCCGCCGTTGGACGGCTCTCGGCGCGAGGGTAGGCGCGCGGAGGTTGCAGGTACGTTGCGCCGACGACCTGGCTGCGATGCCGGGGTTGTGGGCCATGGGTGGAGGCTTGTGGGCGGTTTGGGGGCCGAGGCTTGCATGGTGTCCTCAGCGCGGAGCGCGTCCACGGCTCGCGGACTGCTCGGCCTCCAGCTCCTCCAGGCGTGCCCGTACCGGAGGCGTCGGCCGTATCGCCGCCAGCGCCCGCCAGGCGTCGAGGTCGTCCTCGCCCCAGGGCGCGTGTGCCCAGTCCGCCAGCAGATCCGGGTCGCTGCCGGAGACGAGCGCCGCGCGCAACCCGTCGGCGAGCCGGCGGCGCAGCCGCACCACCGCCGGAGCCTGCGAACCCGGCAGCAGGGGCCCGGTATAGGCCGCCACCGCCGCCATGACCGCACCGACGCCGAGCTTGCGCTCCACCACCTCGACGTCGGACTCGACCGGAACCGTGATCCGATACGGCCGCGAACCGAGCGCCCCCGCCCCGAGGAGGCGGCGCAGGCGGGCCAGTTCCGCGCGCAACGTCACCGGCGTCACCGACTCGTCCTCGTACAGCGCGCACAGCAACTCGTCGCCGGTCAGCCCCTCGGGGTGCCGGGACAGCAGCACCAGGATCTCGCTGTGCCGACGGCTCAGGCGCACCTTGCTGCCACCCGCGACGAGCAGCGCCTCGTCCCGGCCCAGAGCGGTCAGCTCGAGCACGTGGGTCGTGGCCGGGGCCGGAGTGAGCAGCGCCAGCTGTGACTCCGCGGCACGGGCCACGGCCTGCACGAAACCCAGACTGTGCGGATGCGCCAGCCCGTCCCCGCCGGTGATGTCCACCGCTCCGAGCAGCCGTCCGGTACGCGGATCGTGAACCGGAGCCGCCGCGCACGTCCACGGCTGGACGCTCCGGATGAAGTGCTCCGCCGCGAACACCTGCACCGGCCGGTCGAGCGCCACCGCCGTACCGGGAGCGTTCGTGCCCACCGCCGACTCCGCCCACCGCGCACCCGGCACGAAGTTCATCCCGTCGGCCTTCTGCCGTGTCCCGGGATGGCCCTCGACCCACAGCAGCCTGCCCTGCGCGTCGCACACCGCGAGGAGGTGTTCGCCGTCCGTAGCGAACGTCCCCATGAGTTCACGGAACAGTGGCATCACCCGCGCCAGCGGGTGCTCCGCCCGATACGACCCGAGGTCCCCGTCCGTGAGCTCCACACACGCGGAACCGTCCGGCCCCACCCCGGCCCGTGCCGAACGGCGCCACGAATCTGCCACCACGGACCGCACCGGCCGCGGGACCGTGCCCGCCTCCGTGAACGTCTCGTGGGCGTGGCGCAGGACGCGCACCCGCTCGACGGGATCGGCGCCCGGTTCCAGGGCCACCCATGGATCGGTCAATTCGGCCTCCCGGAAGGCTGTGCGGCTGGGGACATCGTCACTCCGGTGGCGGATGCGGACAAGTGCCGCGGCCACTCCGGGGCCGGCTCCACCACAAGCCGTGGTGGCTACCGATGCTCCCCTTTTTCGACTCTCCTTCGGCTCTGTTGCGGCTATCCGTTGACTTTCCAGCGAGCCTGTTTCGAGGGACCGCTGGTCAGGCGAAGTTGACCAGTCTGATGTAGCGCGTCCAGTCCCAGTGCGGGCCGGGATCGGTGTGGTCGCTGCCCGGCACCTCGTAGTGCGCGAGGATGTGCGAACGGTCCTTGGGGATCCGGTACTTGGTGCAGATGGCCGCGGTGAGCTTCGCCGACTCCTCGTACATCGCGTTGGTGAAGTACGCGGGCTTGTCCACCCAGCCCTCGTGCTCGATGCCGATGCTGCGGGTGTTGTAGTCCCAGTTGCCCGCGTGCCAGGCGATGTCGCGCTCGCGCACCATCTGTGCGACGTGACCGTCGGCCGACCGGACGACGTAGTGCGCGGACACCTTCTTCTTCGGGTTCTGGAAGATGGCCAGGGTGTCGGAGTAGGTCGCCTGCGTCACGTGGATGATCACGAAGTCGACCGGATGGCTCGTCGGCCGGTTGGCGACCGTGTAGTTGGACGTGCTCGCCGGCGACCACTCGGACGGCGGGTAGTCGATCCCCTGCGGCTTCGCGCCTGCCCGGGTGGTGGGCAGTAACGCCGTGGAGAGCGTGGCGAGGGCCGCACTCTGCAGCAGACGCCGGCGGCTGGGAAGGGACGTGGGCAGGAACTTGGCTCGGTCCATCAGAGTGCCTCTCTGCGAGAACGGAAGTGGGGCGGGAGCGGTGCGGGCGCCTCTGCCAAGTCGCGGTGGTGGCGGTGTCGGTGGGACGACTCAACGTCCCAGCGCGGCGGCGACTTCGCGCAGCCGGGTGTGCAGGCCCCGGTGGGTCTCCCGTGCGGGCAGCCATTCCTTGCGGAGCTTGGCGACGCACGTGTAGTTGGTGTCGCAGACATTGGCCAGCGGCGACTCGACGGTCTGAGTCGCGAACTGGTAGGCGTCCAGCTCGCTGAACCCGTAGTCCCGCACCAGCCACTGCACCAGGTCGAGCTGCGATATGCGGAACGCGTCCTCCAAGGGGCGCGCCGAACCCGTCGAGATGATGTGGGTGTCGGACTCGATGCGGGGCCACGGGGTGGCGACCCCCTTGAGCAACTCGACGATCACCACGGTGTTCATCGCACACTCGACGGCGACCCCACAGGTCTCGCCCTCACCCTGCCGCGCGTGCCCGTCACCGAGGCTCAGCAGCGCCCCTTCGACGTTCACTCCGAGATAGCAGGTGACACCGGCCCGCATCTCGGGTGTGTCCATGTTCCCGCCGTGCGCGTCCGGTACGAGAGCGGAGCGCACTTCCAGGTTGGCGGGCGCCACACCGACGGTGCCGTGCATCGGGTCCATGGGCAGCTCGATCCGGATGTCGCTGTCGCGAGCGCTGAACAGCGCGGTGCGGCGCGCCCGGTCGAGCTGCCAGATCCACACGGTCTCCGGCAGGGGAGGCTGCAGAGTGGCGGTGGTGTGCGTGGACGTGAGCGCCCCGAAGAGCGGGACCGTCGTCGACGCGGCCCAGTCCCGCGCCGGTTCGATCGACACGAAGTGCACGGCGACCGTGTCGCCCGGCTCCGCGCCCTCCACATGGAACGGCCCCGTCTGCGGATTGAGGAACGGGAACTCGCACACCTCGGACACGAGGTCCTTCTCCGACCGCACCCGGCCGGCGAAGCAGTCCTCCGTATAGAGGTCGAGGACCGTGCCCGGCGCGATGCGCGCCACGGGAGGCGCACCGCCGAACGTCCAGGCGTACTCACCGGGTTCGGGACGCACGGTCAGGATGCGCGGGTCGCTCATGGTGCACAGCTCCGTTCTGCCGAAGGGTGGCGGACGACGTCGCAGCGGCACCACGAGCACCACCACTGCGGCCATAGTCCAGGCAGCGGCTACCGAATCCACGTACGACACCGGCGCCGTCAGCCCGGACACGCCTCCGTTCGGTTCGTCCGGCGGTGGCGTCTCGCGTGAATCACGGTACGGCTCTCGCCCGTTGGGGAGGAAGAACGTTCTCAGGTCCGTGGACAACGCTGTGACTGTGGAGAACTCCGCCACCCACAAGGGGGATTGAGGAGCCGGGACGCAGCGAAGAGAGCGCTGTGACGGGGCTGAGGACCAGGCTGAGAACCGCCCGGGCCCGAGCCATCCAGGATGTCCAGGGCCTGGAGGTCCAGGACATCCTCGGCGTGCTACGCCCCGCCGCCCCCCACCGCCGCCGGATCATCCATCACGGCCCGCACAACCGAGTGCGCGGCACCCAGCAGCGGGCCCTCGGGGCCGAGCCGGGAGACGGACACCGCGCAGGCTGGACCGGCAGTCCTGCGGGCCAACTCCCGCTCCAGCGAAGGCAGCAGCCAGGGCGCGAGCCCGGACAGCGCCCCGCCCAGTACTACGGCCTCCGGGTCGAGCAGAATGACGGCGCCGGTCAGCGCGATGCCCAGCGCGGTCCCGGCGTCACGCAGAGCCCGGCGCACGTCCTTGTCGCCCTGCGCCGCACGCTCGGCCAGCAGGCCGACACGGTCCTCGCCCGGTTCCAGGCCGGCCGCGCGCAGGACGGCCTCCTCACCGGCGTACTGCTCCAGACAGCCCCGCCCGCCGCACGCGCACGCAGGCCCCTCGGGACGCACCGGGACATGCCCCAACTCGCCGGCGAAGCCATGCGTTCCACGCAGCAGCCGCCCGTCCACGACCACCGCCCCGCCGATGCCGATCTCGGCGGACACGTGCACGAAGTCGCGCGGCGCGGTCTCGTTGAGCCAGAGTTCGGCCAGTCCGCCGAAGTTCGCCTCGTTGTCGACGGTCAGCGGGACCTCGTCCGGCAGCAGGGCGCCGAGGTCCGTGTCGTGCCAGTCGAGATTGGGGGCGCGCACCACGGTCCGGGCGTCGCGCGCCACCAGGCCGGGCACGGCGACGGCGAGGCCCGCGGGCCGCAGGCCTTCCTTGGCCGCCTCGGCGACGACCTGCCGTATGAGCCGGGTCAGTTCCCGCAGCACCGGTTCGGGCGACCGGCCGCGGTTGGTGCCGTGACGCACCGCCCGGGCCCGTACCTCGCCGCGCAGGTCGACCGCGCACACGGCGAGATGGTCGACGCCCACCTCCGCACCGATACCAGCCGGACCGCGCCCGCTGAGGGCGAGCGCCGAGCCGGGCCGCCCCACGCGCCCAGGCCGCTCGGGACCCAGTTCATCAAGGAGTCCTGAGCGGATCAGCTCGTCCACGAGGGTGGAGACAGCCGCGCGAGTGAGCCCGATGCGTGAGGCGACGGCGGCACGGGACAGTGGCCCCTCGGCGTTCACGGCGTGCAGCACCCGCGAGAGGTTGCGGCGCCGCATGCCCTGTTGTGTGTCGGGCAGCCGACGGCCGGGACTGCTGGGATGGGCCTCGTGCAGCGGTGCGGTCATGCCTCCGTCAGTCCTCGTCCGGCCGGTCGCCTCGGGGCGGTTCTGTCCGTGCGTGCCGATCTGTCCGTGTGTGCGACGCCTCCGGAAGGGGCCGCCGGTGCTGATCGGCCCCGGCCTCCTCGGGTGATCAGCGCTGACCAGCCTCCCGCTCCAGCAGCGGGGCCGCGTCGGAGAGTACCCCGGCGATCCGCGCCAGCGCCGCCTCGTCGCGCTCCACGGCGTCCAGCACCGGTCCGCGGGCCGTGTCCCAGCGCCTGGCCACGGCCGCCGGATCCTCGCCGGTCAGCACGCCGGCGGCCTGTGCGGCGGCACCGAGCGCCACCAGCTCCTTGGCTTCGGGCACCTGGACCGGCCGCCCCGACAGGCGTCGTACGGTCTCCTGCCAGGCCGTACCCCGCGCGCCTCCGCCGATGAGCAGCAGCGGAGCCGAACGGTCCGCGTCCTCGTCGAGCACCAGGTCGAGAGCGCCGAGCAGCGAATGGACCGCCCCGTCGTACGCGGCCTGGAGCAGCTGCCCGCGTGTTGTGTCATGCCGCAGCCCGTGCAGCAGACCCGAGGCGTGCGGCAGGTCGGGAGTGCGCTCGCCGTCCAGGTAGGGGAGCAGTGTCACGCTCGTGCCCGGCTCGACGGCCTCTCGGTCGATGCCCAGCAGAGCGGCGACGCGGTCCACTGCGAGGGTGCAGTTGAGGGTGCAGGCCAGCGGCAGCCAGTCGCCGCGCGCGTCGGCGAAACCCGCCACGGTGCCGGTCGGGTCGGCGGGGCGGCGTGTGGAGACCGCGTACACGGTGCCGGACGTGCCGAGGCTGAGCACCGCAGTACCCGGACGCAGCCCCAGCCCGAGCGCCGCGGCGGCGTTGTCACCGGTGCCGGGCGCGACCAGCGTGCCCTTGGAGAAGGGCAGGTCGCCGCTGTCGCGTACGGTTCCGGCGACCTCGCCGGGTCGGACCACCCGGGGCAGCAGGGCGGGGTCGAGCCCCACATGGCGGAGGACCTCCTCGTCGTACGCCTCCGTTCCGGACGCCCACCAGCCCGTACCGGAGGCATCGCCGCGGTCGGTCGTGCCCAGCCCCGTGAGGCGCTCGGTGAGGTAGTCGTGGGGGAGTCGTACGGCCGCGGTCGCCCGGACGGAGTCGGGCTCGTGCTCGGCGAGCCACGCCCACTTGGTGACCGTGAAGGACGGGCCCGGCACACTGCCGGTGCGCTCGGCCCAGGCTTTCGGGCCGCCCAGCTCCTCCACGAGCCGGCGGGCCTGCGGTGCCGAGCGCACGTCGTTCCACAGGAGGGCCGGTCGGACGGGGTCGCCCTGGGCGTCGAGCGTGACGAGCCCGTGCTGCTGGCCGCCCACGGACACCGCCGCGGCCTCGCGTGCCGCGTCCCCGCACTGGTGCAGCGCCTCGCACAGCGCGTCCCACCACTGCCGCGGATCGCTCTCGCGACCCGCTCCGGAGGAGACGGTGTGCGGCGCCTGGCCGCTGGCCACTACCTCGCCAGTGGCCGCGTCCACGACCAGGGCCTTGGTGGACTGCGTGGACGTGTCCACGCCGACGACGAGCGGACCCTCGGCTGCTGACATCGGGCTCTCCCTCTTCCGCGGCTCCGCGGGATCTGACCTGGTGTTTTCGGAGTGGATCCGGGCCCACGCGGCGCGCATTCCACTCCTCGTCCACGTTCGAGGACATCTTGTCTCTTCCCAGAGATGCCTCCGCATACTAATTTGTTAAGTGCCATGACGAAATAGTCGGAGCAAGCAAGGAGCGCGGCATGAACTACCAGCCCACCCCCGAGGACAGGTTCACCTTCGGCTTGTGGACCGTCGGCTGGCAGGGAAGGGACCCGTTCGGCGACGCCACCCGGGCCGCACTGGACCCGGTCGAGTCCGTGCAGCGCCTGGCGGAGCTCGGCGCCTACGGAGTGACCTTCCACGACGACGACCTGATCCCCTTCGGGTCCTCGGACACCGAGCGCGAGTCGCACATCAAGCGCTTCCGGCAGGCTCTCGACACGACCGGTATGACCGTGCCGATGGCCACCACGAACCTCTTCACGCACCCCGTCTTCAAGGACGGCGCCTTCACCGCCAACGACCGGGACGTACGCCGGTACGCGCTGCGCAAGACGATCCGCAACATCGACCTGGCCGTGGAGCTGGGCGCGCAGATCTACGTCGCCTGGGGCGGCCGCGAGGGTGCCGAGTCCGGTGCCGCCAAGGACGTACGGGTCGCCCTCGACCGCATGAAGGAGGCCTTCGACCTCCTCGGCGAGTACGTGACCTCCCAGGGCTACGACCTGCGCTTCGCGATCGAGCCGAAGCCGAACGAGCCCCGCGGCGACATCCTCCTGCCGACGGTCGGTCACGCCCTGGCGTTCATCGAGCGCCTGGAGCGGCCCGAGATGTACGGCGTCAACCCGGAGGTGGGCCACGAGCAGATGGCCGGGCTGAACTTCCCGCACGGCATCGCCCAGGCCCTGTGGGCGGACAAGCTCTTCCACATCGACCTCAACGGCCAGTCCGGCATCAAGTACGACCAGGACCTGCGCTTCGGGGCGGGCGATCTGCGGTCCGCGTTCTGGCTCGTCGACCTCCTGGAGACGGCCGGTTACGCGGGTCCGAGGCACTTCGACTTCAAGCCGCCGAGGACCGAGGACTACGACGGCGTGTGGGCGTCGGCCGCCGGCTGCATGCGCAACTACCTGATCCTGCGCGATCGGACGGCCGCCTTCCGGGCCGACCCCGAGGTCCAGGAGGCCCTGCGTGCCTCGCGTCTGGACGAACTGGCGCAGCCCACGGCCTCGGACGGTCTCCAGGCGCTGCTCGCGGACCATGCGGCCTTCGAGGACTTCGACGCCGAGACGGCCGCCGCACGCGGGATGGCGTTCGAGCACCTGGACCAGCTGGCCATGGACCACCTGCTGGGCGCCCGGGGCTGATTCCATACGGCTTCGGTTGGATTTTCGTTGTGTTCCGACTGGTTACGACCAATTGCGACCGGCCGTAACCAGTCGGCGCACGGCCTCGAACTCCTGCGCGGAATTCTCCGGAATCATGCGATCCACGCCATGGGTCCGTATCAAGTTCCGCGCAGGGGTCGCATCGTGACCGGTTCGAGGCGACTCTTGACGGTATGGCCACGCCGCCCTTACCGCCCCAGCCTCCTCGGCCGCCGGACAACACGCCTCCTCCGGGCGGCGGTGGATTCGGCCCGCTGCCCGAAGGCTTCGGACCTCCTCCAGAGGGTTACGGTCCTCCTCCAGGAGGCAACGGTCCGCCGTGGCAGGGTGGCGGAGGAGGCTGGCAGCCCCCACCGCCACCGCCACCGTCGTCGCCTCCCGGGCGACCGGGCGGTCCTGGACGGCGCCGCCGGGTGCTGTTCCTCGTGCTGGCCGTGCTCGTGACCCTCGGCGCCGGCTCCGCGGTCGCCCTCGTGGCCACCAGTGGTGACGGTTCGTCCGACAAGAAGAAGTCCCCTTCGGCGAGCGACTCCACCACAGGGAATCTGCCGACGCCTTCGCTGAGCATCCCTTCGGAGCTGCCCAGCGAACCGCCCTCCCTGCCCACCAATGTGCCGACCGACCTGGACTCGCTGCTCCCGTCCCTCGTGGGCGACGACGTGCCGTACTACATGCTGCAAACCGGTGACTGCTTCAACATCGACGGCACCAAGCCGGGCCAGGCCGCGAAGCGTTCGTGCCGCGCGGCGCACGACGCCGAGGTCGTGAAGGTGGCCGAACTACAGGGCACCTACACGACCGATGCCGCCCTCAAGAAGGCGGCATCGGCCCTCTGCGCGAAACCCCTGGACACCAAGGCGGCCAAGCAGCCCACCGGGACCGTGCGGGGGACCCTCGTGCAGTATCCCGACCCCACGGGGTTCAAGCTCGGCATAGACAAGGTCGCCTGCAGCCTGGCCGCGGACGTCGGTGCCGGAAAGCGCAAGCTCACCAAACCGCTGACCTGAGGCACGCACGCGTGGAGGTGTGAAAACGCCGAGCGGAGGCGGGAATTCAGATCCCGCGCGGCAGTCGTACGTACGTCACGGTGGTTTCGATGCCGCTGTCCACCAGCCGTCCCTGGGCGTCGAAAGCCTCCGGCCCGTCCGTCATCCCGAAGTCGTTGTCGTTGATGAGCGCGAGCGTGTCGTGATCCACGCGCGCGACACCCTCGATCTTCCCGGGAACCCCCTTCACCGCGCCGAGGTCGACGACAAGGCGCTTGCGCAGCACCGGAACACCGGGGGCCGCGGGGTCGTCGAGCTGCTCCAGGGAGGGTGACGTCGTGTCGTCGTCCCACTTGTCCCCGAGGATGTCCGCACCGCGGGTCAGCTTCACGACCTGCAGCCGGGCGGCCTTGTCGGTGCGTTCCTCGACGAGCAGCCGGTCTCGGCCGACGGCCACCACGGAGGAGATCTTCAGCTCGGAGGTGTCGTCCTCGCTGGGGTCGACCACGTTCACCGGGTCGAACCGGTACGCGTACTCGGCGGTGACCGCCCGCTTCTTCGTCGAGAAGCGCAGCAGGCGTGTCGTCAGTGAGGCCTCGCCCGCGTCCGTGTCCGGCAGGGACAGCGGGCTCTGTACGGCCATCACCAGGTCGCCGCCGGGCAGTTGGGCGAGCCCTTCGAAGCCGCGGTTGATCTTCCGGTGCAGCAGGACGGCGGGCAGCGCCTCGACCACCCGGTAGTCCGCACCGGTCAGGCCCAGCCCCTTGGGTACGTACCGGGTGAGTAGCTTCCCGCGCGCGGAGACGTGGATCAGCGAGGGCCCGTACTCGTCCACGAGCCAGAAACTGCCATCGTCGGCCCGCACGATCCCCTCGGTGTCCAGCCCGTTCGGGTTGTACGAGAGCGGTGTCTTCGCGTCGTAGGAGTACGGCGCTTCGTCGCGCCCCTTCTGGTTGGACAGACCCGTGACGGGCTTCCCCGAGGAGGTGGTGATCGGGATCGCGTCCAGCACCTTCACGGTGCCACCGGACACCCGGATCTTCACGATCGCCGGATCGAAGCCGGGCACGGGGAAGGTGCGGCGCTTCTCGCCGGTCACCTTGATCTGGCCGTTGGGGCCGCGGTCGGTGACCGTCCAGAACTCGCCCTTGCGGCCCGCGGGGTAGATGTCGCTGCCGATGCCGCCGAGATCCACGCCCCGGTCGTCGCCCACCGTGCCCGGCAACAGCGCGTTGCTGAACGTGCCGAGCGGAATGTCGCCGAGCGTCGCGGAACCCGTGACACGCGCCTCTCCGGAGGGCGCACCGACCGCGGTGCCCGCCACCGTGAGAGCGGCCAGCAGGGCGAGCGGCACGCCCGCGGCTACGGAACGGTGGACGCTGCGCCGGCCTGCTGCGTACGGGGACATGGGGCCTCCTGAGGCACGAATTCGGTGACAGCGGCCAGAGTTCGCCCCCGCCCCGAACGCCGCACGGCCGGAGAGTGAACACCGGGCGTCCACCACTCATCCGGTGGAAGGTGCCGGTTCCGGTGCTCAGCGCTCCAAGTGCCTTGCGTGCCGTGCATGTCCTGCGCGCCTTGCGCGCCCGTCAGGCAGGCGTCACTCCAGCCCCTCCGCCAGAGCGAGCGCGGTCGCCGGATCCTGGGACGCGGGACCCGCGGGAGCCCAGCGCCCCCGTTCCTTGCGATAGGGCCACCAACGGCCGTCCGTCCCCAGACGCAACTGTGTCCGGCCGTCGGCCACGGTCCAGCGGTTGCGGGACGCGCGCAGGGCAGGCCGCTGGTCCTCCTCCCAGGCCGACTCCAGGGCGGCACGCGCGCGTGCGAGGGTCTCCGCCTCAGTCGGCCGGTCGGCCTCCAGTACGTCGAGCGCGGCCGTGCCCCCGTGTTCCCAGGCGCGGACGGCCAGGGCCAGCCCCTCGCGGTCCCGGCCCGACCCCTCCGCGAGCCGGTCGGCCACTGAAGTGTCGGGAATTCCCGAGGCCAGCCGCACGGCGTCCTGCGCGAGCGTCAACTCGGCCCCTATGGAGCGCTGTTCGTGGCCCGCCCGGGGCGCCTCGGTGGGCAACCGGTGCGCCTCGCGGGCGGCCTGCGTCGCCAGGAACTCCAGCGCGGCCGGATCGACCCCGGACGCCGGATCGGTCTCCGTGTCCAGTGAGGGCGGCAGTCCCGGCCCTGCGGGCACGGGAGGCGCTTCGGGCAGCGGGGGCAGGATGTGTCCGTCCGCGTACGCCTCGGCGGCGTCCACGCCCTCGTACGCCTGCTCGTGCCCGGGAGCCTCGGTCTCGGTCCGGGGGACGCTGCGCACCTGCAGTTCGTCCAGCAGTTCGCGCTCGCCGCGACCGCGCAGGAGAAGCAGCACGAACGGGTCCTGATCCAGCAGCCGCGCCACCTGGTAGCACAGCGCCGCCGTGTGACCGCAGTGGTCCCACGCGCCGCAGTCGCACTGCGCTTCCAGATCGCCCAGACCCGGAAGGAGTTCGACGCCGGCGGCCGCCGCGTCCTCGACGAGATGCGTCGGCATCTCGCGGTCCAGCAGCGCCGCGATGTGCCCGGCCCGCTCGACGGCCATGCCCAGGAAGCGGTCCCACTGCTCCTCGGACAGCTCCTGCAACAGGACGTCGGCGCGGTGCGAGGTGCGGTCGTGGTCCTGGACCACCGCTGTGATGCGCCCGGGACGGACCGACACGGCTCCCACGGATCCCGCCCGGGCCAGCCTGCGGCCCGTCTTCACCTGCTGGGTGTCCAGTGCCGCGTCCTCCAGGGCCTTCAGCCAGGCCTGCCCCCACCAGGTCAGCGCGAAGCCCCTCCCGTGCGCGGGAGGCAGGGCGGCGAAGGTGCGCTCCGGGGTGTTGTCGTACAGGTCACTCATCGGGTGCCTCCTCGCAGTTCCACCAGGTCGGCCAGTTCGGTGTCGGTCAGCTCGGTGAGGGCCGACTCGCCGGACCCGAGCACCGAGTCCGCCAACTCCCGCTTGCGCACCAGCATGTCGGCGATGCGGTCCTCGATCGTCCCCTCGGCGATGAGCCGGTGCACCTGCACTGGCCGCGTCTGTCCGATGCGGTACGCCCGGTCGGTCGCCTGGGCTTCGACGGCCGGGTTCCACCAGCGGTCGTAGTGCACGACATGTTCCGCCCGTGTCAGGTTGAGGCCGGTGCCCGCCGCCTTCAACGACAGCAGGAAGACGGGCACTTCGCCGTCCTGGAAGCGCTCCACCATGGCCTCGCGCTCGGGCACCGGCGTCCCGCCGTGCAGGAACTGTGAGGCGACGCCGCGTGCGCTCAGGTGCCGCTCGATGAGGCGCGCCATCCGTACGTACTGCGTGAAGACCAGAACGCATGCTCCCTCGGAGAGGATCGTGTCGAGCAACTCGTCCAGCAGTTCCAGCTTTCCGGAGCGCCCGGGGATCTTCGGCCTGTCCTCCTTGAGGAACTGCGCCGGGTGGTTGCAGATCTGCTTCAGCCCGGTCAGCAGCTTCACGATCAGTCCGCGCCGCGCCATGTTGTCGGCGCCCGAGATCTCGGCGAGGGTCTCGCGGACCACCGCCTCGTACAGACCCGCCTGCTCCTTGGTGAGCGACACGGCACGGTCGGTCTCGGTCTTCGGCGGCAGCTCGGGTGCGATGCCCGGGTCGGACTTGCGGCGGCGCAGCAGGAACGGTCGCACGAGCTGGGCGAGCCGGTCCGCCGCCCCCGGATCCTGCCCGTCCTCGACCGCCTTGGCGTACCGGCTGCGGAAGGTGCCGAGCCGGCCCAGCAGGCCCGGTGTCGTCCAGTCGAGAATCGCCCACAGCTCGGAGAGGTTGTTCTCCACCGGAGTTCCGGTGAGCGCCACGCGCGCGTGGGCGCCGATCGTCCGTAGCTGCTTCGCCGTGTCCGAGTACGGGTTCTTCACATGCTGTGCCTCGTCGGCGACGACCATGCCCCAGGACGCCTCGGCCAGCGGTGGCGCGTCGAGCCGCATCGTGCCGTACGTCGTGAGGACGAACTCGCCTGGGGCCACCCCTTCGAGGCTCCGCCGCGCACCGTGGAAACGGCGGACAGGCGTGCCCGGGGCGAACCGCTCGATCTCGCGCTGCCAGTTGCCCATCAGGGACGTCGGACAGACGACGAGCGTGGGTCCCGCGGCGGACTCGTCGGTCTGCCGGTGCAGATGGAGCGCGATCAGCGTGATCGTCTTGCCCAGGCCCATGTCGTCCGCGAGGCAGCCGCCAAGACCCAACGAGGTCATACGGGCCAGCCAGTTGAGCCCGCGCAGCTGGTAGTCGCGCAGGGTCGCGTCCAGTGCGGCGGGCTGCCCGACGGGCTCCTGCCCTTCCGGGTCCGACAGCCGGTCCCGCAGCGTCGTCAGCCACCCGGTGGGCCGTACGTCGACCCTGTGGCCGTCGACCTCCGTGGAGCCCGTCAGAACGGCGCTCAGCGCGTCGATGGGCGTCAGCTTGTGATCCTGCTGGGCGCGCGCGCGACGGACCTCCTGGGGGTCGACGAGGACCCACTGGTCATGCAGCCGCACCATGGGGCGGTTCGCCTCGGCGAGTTGGTCCAGCTCCTGACGTGTCAGTTGCTGGTCGCCCAGGGCGAACCGCCAGTCGAAGGCCAGCAGCGCGTCGGCCGACAGGAACGACGGGGTGTCCGAGGACAGCCTGTCGGGGCCCCGCTCGTCGTCCGGTGGGCCGATGACCGCGCGGGCCGTCAGTTTGTGAGCCAGCTCCTTGGGCCAGTGCACTTCCACACCGGCGGCCGCGAGCGATCGGGCACCCTCGCCGAGGAGTTCCGTGACCTCCTCGTCGGCGAGTTCGATCGAGTCCGGCACGCTCGCCGAGAGCAGGGGAGTGAGTGGGGCCCAGGCCCGTGCGGCGCGACGCAACGCGAGCAGGGCGTCCATCCGCGCGCGCGGACCGAAGGCAGGGCTCGCGCCGCCCCAGACCTCGGACGCGTCCGCCACCAGAGCCGGATCGCTCACGCTGTGCAACTGCGGCACGGCCCGGAACGGCAGCCGGGTCTCGTCCGACGCGGCCGACG
>NZ_JAPWHT010000809.1:0-2105 GCF_027270795.1 Streptomyces sp. ActVer | reverse complement strand
GCCGGGGCGAGGGGGCCGACCGCGCGGAGGCGCAGGCCGCCTCCGAGGAGGATCCGCTGGCCCTGCGGCTCGAACAGCTCATCCTGGGTGCCGAGCGCCGCTACACCCCCTTCCAGGCCGCCCGCAGCGCGGGCGTCTCCGTGGAGCTGGCCACCCGTTTCTGGCGGGCCATGGGCTTCGCGGACATCGGCCAGGCCAAGGCCCTCACGGAGGCCGACGTACTGGCTCTGCGCCGGCTCTCCGGTCTGGTCGAGGCGGGGCTGCTGAGCGAGGCGATGGCGGTCCAGGTCGCCCGTTCGACCGGGCAGACCACAGCGCGGCTTGCCGAGTGGCAGATCGACTCCTTCCTGGAGGGCCTGACCGAGCCCCCGGAACCGGGCATGACACGCACCGAGGTCACGTACCCCCTCGTCGAGCTGCTCCTGCCCGAGCTGGAGGAGTTCCTCGTCTACGTCTGGCGGCGCCAGCTCGCCGCCGCGACCGGCCGTGTCGTGCAGGCCGCGGACGACGAGGAGATGGTCGACCGTCGGCTCGCCGTCGGCTTCGCCGACCTCGTCGGCTTCACGCGACTGACCCGGCGCATGGAGGAGGAGGAACTCGGCGAACTCGTCGAGGCCTTCGAGACCACCGCGGCGGACCTGGTGGCCGCGCACGGCGGGCGCCTGATCAAGACGCTGGGCGACGAGGTGCTGTACGCGGCCGACGACGCGGGCCTCGCCGCCGAGATCGCGCTCCGCCTGATCGAGACCATGGCCGGCGACGAGACGATGCCCGAGCTGCGCGTCGGTATCGCCTTCGGCACGGTCACCACGCGTATGGGCGATGTCTTCGGTACGACCGTCAACCTCGCGTCCCGGCTGACCTCGATAGCTCCGAAGGACGCCGTCCTGGTCGACGGGGCGTTCGCCGAGGAACTCACCCGGACCGGCGACGCGCCCGCCTCCGAGGCCGCTGCCGCCGACGAGGCCGCCGCCGCGGAGAAGGAGGGCGAGGAGCCGCCGTCGTACCGCTTCGTGCTCCAGCCGATGTGGCAGCGGGCGGTGCGGGGGCTGGGCGTGGTCGAGCCGTGGTTGCTCAGCCGTCGTAGCAACTAGCGGTCGGTGGTCCTTCCCTACCTGTCGTTGCTGCCGCTTCCGTCGAAGCACAGGCCCACGATCGGGACGCACAGGCCCTTGCCCGGGCGGGCGGGGTCCTGTGGTGCGCCGGGGGACGCCGGGACCGGGGCCGAGGGCGTGGCGGCGGGGGGCCGAGGTGCCGCCGGTTCTTGTCCTGCGCGGGCCGGCGGGGTGGCTGTGATGGGGCGGCGGGTGTCCTGGAAGGCGGCGGAGGGGTTGAGGGCCGGGTTGAGGGGACCTCCGGGGCCTGGGATTCCGGCTGGTCCTGCGGCTCGGCCTTGCGCTCCCGGGGTGGACGGTCCGTTCGGCCCGTAGGCCTGGCTGGGCTTCTTCAGCCCGTTGAACCCATCCAACCTGTTCGGTTCGGAAGTTGATGTTGCTCCCGAAGGTCCCATGGCGGCCGTGGCCGAGGGGGATGCGCCTGCGGTGGGTGGTGGTGCGGCTACGGGGACCGCTCCCGCGTCGTCCTGAGCCGGGCTGTCCGTCGAACTCGCCGCGCTGGGGTCGATGTCCGTTGCCTCCACGCCGGTGTCTCCGCCGGTGGGCTGGGGTGCCATGCGGAGGAGGCTCAGGGCTCCTGCGGCCAGGGCGAGGCCGCCCACCGCGAAGAGGATGCGGCGGGGGCGGGGTTTCCGGTGGCGTCCTCGGGGCCGGGCCAGGGCCGGTTCCGGTGGTGTCGTCTCCGGTGTGACCGTTCCTGGCTTCGTCGCCGTGTCCGGCATGCAGTTCCCCTCCCCGACGCGAGGGCGCCCCCCGGCGCGCTGTCGCGGTGCGCAGGTTATGCGCGTCTTGGGGTGGTTGGGGGCGACTCGGGTCCCTCATCACCCGAACGGGGAGTCTCCGACGGCTTGGGGGTGGTTGTGGGGCCACGGGGGTTTGTTTCGCCCCCGCCGCCCCTACCCATTCCCGTCCCTCGCTCAGGGGCTCCGCCCCCGAACCCCCGTATCGCGCTGAACGCGCTCGTCCTCAAACGCCGGACGGGCTGAAAAT
>NZ_JAPWHT010000808.1:0-2026 GCF_027270795.1 Streptomyces sp. ActVer | reverse complement strand
CCGGGGGCCAGCCGGAGCCCGCGGCCGTCGAGCGCGAGCAGGGTCGCCGCCGCGTCCCCGTCGCCGTCCGCGATGGCGAGCGCCGCGTCCAGGAAGGGGCGGGCGATCTCGGCGAACCGGTCGGGGTTGTCCCGCAGCCGCTTCACCGCGCCGCCCACGAACTCCTCGCGGGTGATCCGCTGGTCGCCGTCCCGGTCCGCTATGCCGGCCATGCCCTGCCAGAAGGCTTCCGCGCCGATGTAGAGGGCCTGGCCCTTGTCGGACCGGGCCGCGATGCCGAACTCGGCGAGCAGCGCCTTGGTCGCCGCGTTGAAGTCCTCGCGGTCGATATAGCCGTTGCCGTCCTGATCGAAGGTGGCGAACCGCGCGGCGATCTTTCGCTCGTACTCGGTGCTGACCATGTCTTTTCGGGCCGCCTTACATCACGTGGGTACGTCTGGCAGGGAGCGTACGACGACCGGGGCCCTCGGGGAGCGGGAAAACGACGCTTGTGCCAAGACCGGGGAAATACCGCGACAACCGTGTCGCGGAGTTACGGGACGATCTTCCCCTCTACGCGACCCGTACGTGACGCGAATCACGCCGACAGGGAATCCGGTTCGTCGTCGACGGCGGCGTCGACATCGGGATACACGTCGAAGAGCCGGCGCACACCCAGGGCACCCAGCACCCTGTTGACGTGGGATCCGTCCACCGCGCCCTGCGCGGGAAGGATCAAGCGGAGGCGTCCCTGACAGGAGCGGAGGAGCCGCCGGGTCGCGATCAGCACCCCCACACCACTGGAGTCGCAGAACAGGACTCCGGAGAGATCGAGGACGACACTGTGCCGCCCGTCGGCCACGGCGTCGTGCACGCGCTGCCGCAGCACCGGTGACGTCACCAGATCCATCTCGCCCGACACCCGGAGCACGACCCAGCCGCGCTGCTCGCCGTCGGTCACCCTGAGCGTCACGCGCCTGCCCCTCGCTCGACGTTGCTGGACCCTGCCGGCCCGACGACGTCGGACCCGGAAACGGAACCGGAAGTGGCCCTGTCATTTCCCTGGTGCGCGGCTGCCCCACCCTCACTCCATGAAACACCGGATGCGGAATCGAAGCGTGCCCCAGTTGGGCTGTTTCGGTCGAGAACGGTCTAGTACGGTCGATCCTGATCGGGCCGAGCCACGGCAGACACACGCACACCGTGAGGAGCCGCACGCACAGCGTGATCGGGGCACTACCATCCGCAGCTCCGCGAGGGGCGCGCATTGCCACAAAGGGGCGTGCGTTGTCAGGGGTGCCGACTACATTCGGGAGGAAGCCGGAGAGGAGAATCCGGTGGACACAGGGACAGGCGCACCGCACGACCGGGGGTGAGGGGCCGCATGACCAAGAAGGACGCGCCGCCCCGCTGGGACCGCAAGATGCAACAGCGGCTCGCACGCGGGGAGGCGGCCGCGCTCGGTGAGCTCTACGACCGATTCGCTTCGCTCGTGCACGGCCTCGCCCATCGCGTGCTCGGAGACGACCGGGCCGCCGACGGCGTCACCCGCGAGGTCTTCGCCCACGTCTGGGAGAACCCGGAGGCGTACGACCCCAAGCAGGGCCCCCTGCGCTCCTGGGTCGCCACGCTGACCCACCGCCTCGCCGTGCAGCGCCTGCGCGCGACGGAGACCGCCGCGCTCGCCCACGACGGCTCGGGCAGCACCGAGGACCTGGAGCGCAAGGTCCGCCGCGCATCTGTGGCGGCCCGCGCCGACTACATCGTCACGTCCATGCCGACCCCGCTGCGCGCGGCCCTGGAGCTCGCCTACTTCCAGCGCCGCGACTACCGCCAGACCGCCGCCGACCTCGGCGTCACCGAGGACGAGGCCCGCCGCCGCCTGCGCCTGGGCCTCCAGCTCCTGTCCACGGCCCACGACACGGGCCGCTCCGGGTGTGCCGAATGACAAGCACCGAGGCACACGACAGCTACGGCGAGAAGCCGGACCCGGAGGACCACAACGCCCAAGTGGGCCCCCAGAAGGACACCCCACCCCCGTCCAACG
>NZ_JAPWHT010000807.1:0-2116 GCF_027270795.1 Streptomyces sp. ActVer | reverse complement strand
CCCCTCGGTCACGGCGGGGAGCAGGTGGCCGAATCCGTCGCCGCTGCCGGTCACACCGGTGTACCAGGTGATGACGGCCAGGTCCTCGGTGAGGGTGACCAGTTCAAGGTTCACGGCGGACACGGCATCCGGGTCGCGGGGGTGGCGTATCTGTGTCGTGCCGCGGCGGGCGGCGGCGTGGAGGGCTCGGAGGAGGGCGGGGGCGAGGAGTGCTGCGGATCGCAGGCCACCGTGGGGAGCGGAGAGGCAGCAATACATGTCTGATTCGTGCCCGCTGGTGGTGAACCGCAACAGTGCGGCGGGCGGCGGCCACTTGAAACGCCGGCGTGCGCGGGTCTCACAACAGGCCGAGGTCCCGGGCGCGCAGGGCCGCCTGAGTGCGGTCGCGCAGGGCGAGGCGGGTGAGGATGCGGGAGACGTGGTTCTTGACCGTGCCCTCGCTGAGGTACAGCCGCGCGGCGATCTCCCGGTTGGTGTGACCCTGCGCCACGAGCCGCAGGATGTCCGTCTCCCGCGGGCTCAGGTTGGCAGCAACGGTCGCGGGAGGTTTGGCAGTTGGGGCAGGCGTAGGGGTCGGCAGGGAGGCGGTGAGGTGGCGGGCGACGGACGAGTCGAGCTGGGTGACGCCCGCGTGCGCCAGGCGGACCGCGTGGGCGAGTTCCTCGGCCGGCAGGTCCTTCAGCAGGTAGCCGTGGGCGCCGGCCCGCAGCGCCTGCACGACGTACTCCTCGTCCTCGAACGTCGTCAGCATGACCACCCTGCACTCCGGGGCCCGGCCGCGCAGGACGGCGACCGCCTCGATCCCGTCCATCTCCGGCATCCGGACGTCCATGAGGACGACGTCCGGGCCCAGTTCGAGTGTCTTCGCCACGGCGTCCCGCCCGTCCACGGCCGTACCGACGACCGCGATGCCCGGCCGGATGGCGAGCAGCGAGGCGATGCCGTCGCGGATGAGCCGCTGGTCGTCGACCACCAGCACCCGGACCGGCGGTGCCGTCTCCCGGTCGTCCATGGTCATCTCCGCCCGCGTTCGTCGATGCTCATCTCCGCGCCGTCATCCCGCGCGGCACGGTCACCGTAAGCCGCGTACCGGCATCCGGTCCGCTGTCGATGTCCACGCTCCCCGCCACCAGGTGCACCCGTTCCCTCATCCCGACCAGCCCGAACCCGCTGCCGGCCGCGTCCGGTACGAAGCCACGGCCGTCGTCGCTCACCACCAGCCGCGCGGTATCCTCGGCCAGCAGGACCGCCACCGTCACCCGTGTGGCCCGCGCATGGCGGCGCGCGTTGGTCACCGCCTCCTGGGCGGCCCGGTACAGGGCGGTCAGTTCGGCCGCGCCGAGGCCGTCCTCGTCACCCGTCACCTCGACGGTGATCACCGGCCGGGCCTCGCCGCCGTGAGCGAGGCCGGCGAGCGCGGCAGAGAGCGTGGGGTGCGCCGCCTCGCCGCGCAATGCGCGGACCGACTGCCGTACGTCGCCGAGCGCGAGCTTCACCGAGTGCCTCGCCTCGTTCAGCGCCCGCTGGGCCGCGTCGGGGTCCAGGGCCCGGAAGTCGGAGGCCATCTCCAACTGCACGGACATCGCGGTGAGATGGTGACCGAGGCTGTCGTGGATGTCCCGGGCCAGCCGGTTGCGTTCGGCGGCGGCCGACAGTTCGGCGACCCGCGCGGCATACTCCTCCAGTTCGCGCCGGGCGCGCTGTTCGCCGACGGCCACGGCAGCCATTGAGAGTGCCAGCACCAGGCCGACGGTGAGCATCAGCAGGTCGGAGACGTGCTCCAGGTCGCGGTACCAGCCGGGAGCGGTCAGCACGTACAGCGTGAGCAGCCCGGCCAGACAGAGCGCGCCCAGCGCGAGCGCGGTCGTACGGCCGAAGGCGAAGTACGCGGTGAACGGCAGCAGCACGAACAGCACTTGGGCCAGGTCCGACGCGTCGAGGACCACCGCCGCGACGATCAGGGCGCAGCGCGCCAGCAGCAGTGGCACCCGGGCCGCGGGACGGCGGTGCCCCGCCGCTTCCAGGGCGAACAGCGCCCCGATCGCGGCGACGAAACCGGCCGTCCGCCACACCGACGGGCCCGGTCCGTCCCCCAGTCCGGCCGCCGCATAGTACA
>NZ_JAPWHT010000806.1:0-2117 GCF_027270795.1 Streptomyces sp. ActVer | reverse complement strand
AACCCGCTGCTGCGCCGGGCCCGGCTGGTGGAGCCCGCCGGCGACGGCATCGTGGCGAGCAAGGACGCCCGTGGCCGCGCCGAGGACTGCGAGATCGTCCGGCCCAAGGGCTCGGGCGTGCGGGTGTCCTCCGGCAGCACCCTCTACCTGGCCGGCGGCGGGGTCTCCGACACGGCCACCCACGGCCTGGTCGTGGAGGACGGCGGCAACGTCACCGTCCGCGACTTCCGCGTCGAGATATCCGGCGAGGAGGGCGTGGTCGTCGCCGCGGGCGGCGAACTGACCGCCAACCGCACCTCGGTGCACGCCCCCAAGGGCCACGGTTTCCTGCTCCGCGAGGGCGCGATCGCCTCCCTCAGCGGCTGCGAGGTCTCCGGCGGTGCCCAGGACGGCTTCCGGGTGGAATCCACCGCGCCGGTCTCCGTGGTGAACTGCCTCGCTCGGGAGAACGAGGGCGGCGGCCTGGTGCAGACCGCGCCCGGCGAGCGGCTGGCCGTGGAAGGTCTCAACAGTACCGGCAACGGCAAGCGGGACGCCTGGGGCTCCGGCAGCGCCGAGAACACCGACCCGGCCGGCTCAGGCGCCGCGGACGCGCCCCCGGCGGACCGTCCGGAGGGCCCGCTCGGCGCGCTGAACGCGCTGATCGGTCTGGAGAACGTCAAGCAGCAGGTGCGTACGCTGGTCAACCTGACCCAGCTTGCCCAGCGCCGCGAACAACTCGGAATGTCGGCCCCGCCGATGAGCCGGCACCTGATCTTCGCCGGCCCGCCCGGCACCGGTAAGACCACCGTCGCCCGTCTGTACGGGTCGATCCTGGCCGAGCTGGGTTCGCTGCGCAGCGGACACCTGGTGGAGGTCTCCCGCGCGGACCTGGTCGCCCAGGTCGTCGGCGGTACCGCCATCAAGACCACCGAGACCTTCCAACGGGCGCTCGGCGGCGTGCTGTTCATCGACGAGGCGTACACCCTCAGCTCGGACAGCAACAACGGCGGTGCGGACTTCGGCCGCGAGGCGGTGGACACCCTGCTGAAGCTGATGGAGGACCACCGCGACGACGTGGTGGTGGTCGCGGCCGGCTACTCCCGCGAGATGGACTCCTTCCTCAGCTCCAACCCGGGTCTGGCCTCCCGCTTCTCGCGGACCGTCGAGTTCGAGAACTACTCGGTGCCCGAACTGGTCGCGATCATGGAGAGCATGTGCGCTCAGCACCAGTACGAGCTGGGTGAGGGCACCGAGGCGGCGCTGGCCGCGCACTTCGAGGCGATGCCGCGGGACGCCGGATTCGGCAACGGCCGTGCCGCGCGCGGGGTGTTCGAGGAGATGGTGGACAGACAGGCGGTCCGGCTCGCCTCCCAGCAGCAGGTCAGCGAGCACGACCTGCGGTTGCTGCTGCCGGAGGACGTCTCCGCCACGGCCGCCGCGAAGGCCGGCGACACCACCGCACCGGCCGACGACCCGCTGACCCGCCTCGGCGACATGATCGGCCTGGCCGAGGTGAAGCGCCAGGTCGCCGACCTGGTCAACCTCATCACCACGGCCCGCCACCGGGCCGCCGCCGGACTGCCGGTGCCCTCACTCAGCAACCACCTGGTCTTCACCGGCCCACCCGGTACCGGCAAGACCACCGTTGCGCGCCTGTACGGGGAGATCCTGACGCAGCTCGGAGTCCTCGACCGGGGGCAGCTCATCGAGGCCGCCCGCGCCGACCTGGTGGGCCGCTACATCGGCCACACCGCCCAGCTGACCCGCGAGGTCTTCGAGAAGGCCCGCGGCGGTGTGCTGTTCATCGACGAGGCCTACACCCTCACCCCGAAGGGCGGCGGCGCCGACTTCGGCCAGGAGGCCGTGGACACCCTGCTGAAGCTGATGGAGGACCACCGCGACGAGGTCGTCGTCATCGTCGCCGGCTACACCGACGAGATGGAGCGCTTCCTCGCCTCCAACCCCGGTCTGTCCTCGCGCTTCCCGCGCCGGATCGGCTTCGCCGACTACTCCTCCGAGGAACTGGTCACCATCGTGCGCGCACAGGCCGCGAACATGGGGTACGAATGCGGCCCCGGCACCGGCCCGCTGCTCAAGGAGTACTTCGACTCGCTGCCCAGGGACCGCTCGTTCGG
>NZ_JAPWHT010000805.1:0-2118 GCF_027270795.1 Streptomyces sp. ActVer | reverse complement strand
CACGACCCCTTCGGCCGGAGGGCGGCTGCCGGAGGGTGGGGGCGGGCCCCTTCAGGGGCGCGGGGAACTGCGCGATCGGCCACGACGCACCCGCACCTACGCACCCGGCCTCGGCCACGTCTTCAAGGGGCGCGGGGAACGGCGCAATCTTGTGGCTTTCAGAGGCGCGGGGAACTGCGCGACCAGCCACGGATGCCCCGCACCCGGCAATGAACCCCCCGCCCCCTCAGCCCCGTTGGGAGCCCGCCAGGACCTCCGGGCGGAGCAGCGTCGCCAGGCGGTCCGCCGGGAGCAGGCCCTTTTCGAGGACCAGCTCGGCGACACCGCGCCCGGTCGCGAGGGCCTCCTTCGCGATGTCCGTCGCGGCCGAGTAGCCGATGTGGGGGTTGAGCGCGGTCACCAGGCCGATGGAGTTCTCCACAGTCACCCGCAACGCCTCCGTGTTCGCCGTGATCCCGGAGACGCACCGCTCGGCCAGCGTCATGCAGGCCGCCCGCAGATGCGTCAGGCTCTCGGACAGCGAGTGCAGGATGATCGGCTCGAAGGCGTTCAGCTGCAGCTGCCCGGCCTCCGCCGCCATGGTGATGGTCACGTCGTTGCCGATCACCTCGAAGGCGACCTGGTTGACGACCTCGGGAATCACCGGATTCACCTTGCCGGGCATGATGCTCGAACCGGCCTGCACAGGCGGCAGGTTGATCTCGTTCAACCCGGCCCGCGGCCCCGACGACAGCAGCCGCAGGTCGTTGCAGCTCTTGGAGAGCTTGACCGCGATCCGCTTCAGAACTCCGGACATCTGGACGAACGCGCCGCAGTCCTGGGTCGCCTCGACCAGATTCGCCGCCGTGACGAGGGGCAGGCCGGTGATGTCCGCGAGGTGCCGGCGGGCCGCCTCGGCGTAACCGGCGGGCGCGTTCAGACCGGTACCGATCGCCGTCGCACCCAAGTTGATCTCGTGGATCAGCTCGACGGCCTCGGCGAGCCGGAGCCGGTCCTCGTCCAGCATCACCGCGTACGCCGAGAACTCCTGGCCGAGCGTCATCGGCACGGCGTCCTGCAACTGCGTACGCCCCATCTTCAGGACGTCGCGGAACTCCAACGCCTTGGCCGCGAAGGCGTCCTGCAGCACGGCCATCGCCTTCAGCAGCTCGCGCACCGCGAACACCGTGGCGACCTTGACGGCCGTCGGGTAGACGTCGTTGGTCGACTGCCCGAGGTTGACGTCCTCGTTCGGGTGCAGGAACTCGTACTCGCCCTTGGCGTGACCGAGGAGCTCCAACGCCCGGTTGGCGACCACCTCGTTGGCGTTCATGTTGGTCGAGGTGCCGGCCCCGCCCTGGATGACGTCCACGACGAACTGGTCGTGCAGCTTCCCGTCCCGGATCTCCCGGCAGGCCGCCACGATGGCGGCGGCCTTGCGGGGCTCCAGCAGCCCGAGGTCCTCGTTGGCGCGGGCGGCGGCCTCCTTGACGGCGGCGAGCGCCTCGATCAGGTGCGGGTACGCGGAGATCGGCATCCCCGTGATGGGGAAGTTCTCCCTGGCACGCAGGGAGTGGACCCCCCAGTACGCCTCGGCGGGGACGTCACGGTCGCCGAGCAGGTCGTGCTCACTGCGGACGGTCATGTCGGTGCGGCTCTTCCTTCTGGAGAGGGTGGGGCGAGGCTGTGCACGTCCGGCGGATCAGGGCGCCTGAGACTCCGCGAGCGGATCCAGTGCCCGTGCCGGACGGATGTTTCCGACCACCGCGCCGCCGCCGAGGAGCGGCGCCCCGGCGAACTCGGTGAGCGCGGCCGGGTCGACTCCGGAGCGGGCGAGTGCCGCCGCGGTGACCGGGATGCGGGCCCGGTCGGCGCCGTCCGCGATCTTCACGGCGACGGCCCGGCCGTCGGGGAGCGCGGCGACCTGTACGCCCTCGAAGCCGTCCTTGGTGAGCAGGCCCGGTACGGCCCGCATCAGCACGGCGACGTCGCGGCCGGTGCCGGACGCCATCTCGGCGTGCTCGCGCATCGCGTCGGCGACGCGTGCCTCGGGGGTGCCGGGCCGTTCCCCCACCACGACCGCGATGCACGCGCTCACGCTCGACCACCTCTCGGGCGGACGCGTGATGCTCGGCCTCG
>NZ_JAPWHT010000804.1:0-2130 GCF_027270795.1 Streptomyces sp. ActVer | reverse complement strand
GGCGCGCGCCTGCGCTCTGGTGTCGTCGCCGCTGAGGCGGTAGATGCCGCTCTGCGGGTCCTGGACGAAGCCGTGGGGTCGCAGCTCGGCCCCGACGGGCCGGGCGGACCCGGGACCCCGCAGCCTCCTGGAGCCCCGGGTGCCCCTGGCGCCCCCGGTACCCCGGGCGGTACGCCTCCGGGCGGGGTCCACCACGCGGCGACCATGCTCGCCGACCCGAACCAGCCCGGCGCGCCCAAGCCTCCCGGTGCGCCCGGTACTCCGGGCGCACCGCAGCCTCCTGGCGCGCCCAACAACCCCGGCGGTACGCCCGCCGGTGGCGTCCACCATGCCGCGACGATGCTCGCCGGTCCGGCGGTGGGCGGCCCCGGCGCGCCCCAGCCTCCGGGTGCTCCGGGTGCTCCGGGAGGTCCTGGCGGGCCAGGTGCCCCCGGTACCCCCGGCACGCCCGGTGCCGTTCATCACGCCGAGACCATGCTGTCCGGTCCCCCGAGCGGTGGCCCGGGCACGGTCCCGCCGCCCCAGGCGCCTCCCGGGATGCCGCCGGGTGGCCCCGGCATGCCTCCGCCCGGTCAGCAGCCCTTCCCCGGCCAGCCCATGCCGGGCCGGCCGATGCCCGGGCAGCCCATGCCTGGTCAGCAACCCCCGGCCTACGGCTACCCCCAGCAGGGGCAGCCGACCGTCGGACCCGGCTACCAGGCGGTCCTGCGCTACCGCGCCCAGGACGGGAGCGAGCAGCAGCTCATCCGGCGTTCCGCGCCGGGCACCCCGCACCCGGAGTGGCAGATCCTGCACGAGCTGCGCGCGATGAACGTGCCGCCGCAGCAGGTGCTGGAGCTCCACACGGAGCTGGAGTCCTGCGAACTGCCGGGTGCGTACTGCGCCCGGATGATCCGGGAGAGCTGGCCGCAGGCGAGGATCACCAGCATCGCCTCTTACGGCACGGACCATGCGAGCCGTCAGCAGGGCATGGCCCAACTGCTCGCGCACCAGGGCGAGTTGCACCAGGTCGCGGACGGTCCGGCCAGGCCCGGGCCCGTACGGTCGCCGCTTCCGCCGGTGCAGCCCGCGCCGCCGATCCCGCCGGAGGCGATCGGGCAGGAGCTGGCGGCGGCGTTCGGGCCGGGGCTGTTCCGTTTCGACCAGGCGGCCGTGTCCCGGCAGGGCGTGCCGCCGATCGTGGCGCACACGCTGGTGGTGGCCGGACTGCCTCTCGACATGAACCCGTTCTTCTGGGCGCAGGCCCAGCCGGGCCGCCCGGTGCCGACGCTCGCCGAACTGGCGCAGGAGCGTGGCGTCCAGCCGTCCGCGGACGCGGGCTCGTACCTCGTCATGGGCAGCGACTTCGGCAAGGCGATCTGTGTCCAGTACGGGACCGCGCACATCGTGGCCGTGCCCGTGGAGGCGGGTCCCGGCGGCGCTTCCGTACCGCCGCAGTTCGTGAACACGGGGCTGCCCGAGTTCGCGCGCAGCCTCGCGCTGCTGGGCCGTATGTGGCGTCTTCGCTTCGGTCTCAACCAGGAGCAGGCGGGCCGCTGGACCGTCGACTTCCAGGCGCAGTTGGCCGCGCTCGACCCGGCGGCGCTCGGTTCGCCGGAGAGCTGGTGGTCGGTGCTGCTGGAAGAGATGTGGGACGGCTTGCTGTGACGCGACGTTGACGCCACGTCGGCGTGACGTCGAGTGCTGAGTGCGAGAGGGCCGGGCCCGGTCGGTTGACCGGGCCCGGCCCTTTTGCGTCACATTCCTGCCCAACTCAAGTCCGGAGTGTCGCGTTATGAACGCTTACGCCTGATCCGTCAAGATGTGCGGCAAATCATGTCGTACGCCGGAGAGGGGATTCGAGGATGAGCAACGCATCGGTGTCGCCTCATGGCTTCGAGGCCGTACGGGGGCGCGGTTACCGCCCCGACCAGGTCGAGGCGTACGCCGCGGCGCTCTCCCGGGGGCGCGACGCCGCCTGGGAACGGGCCGCCCGGCTGACCGTCCTGGCGAGGGAGATGGAGGCCGAGGCGGACCGGCTGCACGAGGTCGTGGCGGGGCTGGCCCCCCAGACGTACGAGACGCTCGGCGACCGTGCCAGGCGGCTCTTCGAACTGGGCGAGGAGGAGGCCGCGGCCGTGAGCGAGGGCG
>NZ_JAPWHT010000803.1:0-2178 GCF_027270795.1 Streptomyces sp. ActVer | reverse complement strand
GCAGCCGCCGCCCTCGTGCGGGCCGCATCCGGCGTCCCCGTGCGAGCCGCACCCGGCCTCGGCGTGGGAACCGCAGCCGCCGCCCGCGGCGACCCGGTGCTCCGGAAGCGTCACCTGGCCCGTGCCCTCCACCTCGAACCCGGCGTCCGCGATCATCTCCAGGTCGGCCTTGCCGGCCTGGCCCTCGGTGGTCAGGTAGTCGCCGAGGAAGATCGAGTTGGCCAGGTTCAGGGCGAGCGGCTGCATCGTGCGCAGATGGACCTCGCGGCCGCCCGCGATCCGCACCTCGACGTCCGGGCAGACGAACCGGACCATCGCGAGGATCCGCAGACAGCGCTGCGGGGTGAGGTTCCACTCCTTGGCGAGCGGGGTGCCCTCGACCGGGATCAGGAAGTTGACCGGCACGGAGTCCGGGTCGAGCGCGCGCAGCGAGTAGACGACGTCGACGAGGTCCTCGTCGCTCTCGCCCATGCCCGCGATCAGCCCCGAGCAGGCGGACAGGCCCGCAGCGTGCGCCTTCTGGACCGTGTCGACGCGGTCGGCGTACGTGTGGGTGGTCGTGATGTCCCCGTACGTCGACTCGGACGTGTTGAGGTTGTGGTTGTAGGCGTCCGCGCCCGCCTCGCGCAGCCGCTCGGCCTGACCGTCGGACAGCAGCCCGAGGCAGGCGCACACCTCGACGCCCTCGTTCTGGTCCTTGATCGCCTTGATGGTGTCCGAGACCCGGTCGACGTCACGGTCGGTGGGACCGCGACCGCTCGCCACCAGGCAGACCCGCTTGGCACCGCCCGCGAGACCGGCCGCCGCGGCCTCGGAGGCCTGGTCGGGTTTCAGCCACGTGTACTTCAGGATCCCGGCCTTGGAGCCGAGCCGCTGCGAGCAGTACGAGCAGTCCTCCGGGCACAGGCCCGACTTCAGGTTGACCAGGTAGTTGAGTTTCACCCGTCGGCCGAACCACTGCCGGCGCACCTTGCCGGCCGCGGCCACCACATCGAGGAGTTCGTCGTCGGAGGTCGCCAGTACGGCCAGCGCCTCTTCGCGGGTCGGCAGCTCTCGCCGAAGCCCCTTGTCCACCAGCGTGTTCAGCAGGTCCATGAGGTCCGATCCTGGCCTATCCGACCGTGCCGGGCCAAGGAGGGACCGGACAACAGAGGCCGTTCGACGTGTGGGTATTGCCACATCATGGGCGGCTGGTGGTCCGGCTAGGGTCTGTGCGTTGCCTACAAAAGGCAGGTGGGGACGGCCCAGGCGAAATGTCATGTGTTGGCGCCCCATGGAACACCCTCACCTCATGGCCCGGAGGACATATGTCGGGATCGCCTTTCGAGTGGATCGACGAGCAGGCGCGGGCGCGCCGCCGGGCCGGACTCGCCCGCACCCTGCGCCCCCGCCCCGCCGACCCCCCGCGCCTCGATCTCGCGGGCAACGACTATCTGGGCCTGGCGAGGCACCCCGAGGTCACCGAGGCGGCCGCGAGCGCCGCGCGGACCTGGGGCGCCGGAGCGACCGGCTCCCGGCTCGTCAGCGGCTCCACGGAACTGCACGCGGAACTCGAACGCGAGCTGGCCGAATTCTGCGGGTTCGAGTCCGCGCTGGTCTTCTCCTCGGGGTACGCGGCCAACCTCGCCGCCGTCACCGCGCTGGCCCCGCACGGCTCCCTCGTCGTCTCCGACGCGGGCAACCACGCCTCGCTGATCGACGGCTGCCGTCTCGCGCGCGGCACCACCCAGGTCGTCGCGCACGCCGACCCCGACGCCGTGCGCAAGGCTCTGGGTACGCATGCCGGACCCGCCGTCGTCGTCTGCGACACGGTCTTCTCGGTCGACGGCGACGCGGCCCCGCTCACCGGACTCGCCGCCGCCTGCCGGGAGTCCGGCGCCGCCCTGCTCGTGGACGACGCACACGGTCTCGGCGTTCTCGGCGACGGCGGCCGGGGCGGGCCGCACGCGGTGGGTCTCTCGGGCGCGCCGGACGTGGTCACCACCGTCACGCTGTCGAAGTCGCTCGGCAGCCAGGGCGGCGCGGTCCTCGGACCGGCCCACGTCATCGACCACCTGGTCAACGCGGCCCGTACCTTCATCTTCGACACCGGTCTGGCCCCCGCGGCGGCGGGTGCGGCTCTCGCGGCCCTGCGTCTGCTGCGCAGGGAACCGGAACGGGCCACGCGCGCGCGTGCCG
>NZ_JAPWHT010000802.1:0-2185 GCF_027270795.1 Streptomyces sp. ActVer | reverse complement strand
CGCCACCCCACATCCCGGCCGCCTCGACCTCGCCGCCGCCCAGCAGGCCCAGCAGACGGAGCGGGCTCAACAGCCCGCGATGGCCTGACCGGCGCATCCGGGGCGTGCATCCCGTCCGATGCACCGCCTCCCAACATCACCGTCCCGCCCCGGCTGCGGCGCACGCGCGCGCACCGCAGCCGGCACCCGACGCCGCGCCCGCCGAGCACCGCCCCGGTCGGCCGACGCGGCAGCACATCGGAGATCGCCATGCGCCACATCACCACCCACGACGCGCCGGCCACCGGCCTGCGCGGCATCGGAGACACCAGCTGGCACACCCGCGGAGCGTGCCACGGCATGGACGTCGAGGACGCCGACGCCGTCTTCTTCCCCGGGCCCCGGGACCACGAGGACATCGCCGAGGCGAAGGAGCTGTGCGGCTGGTGCCCGGTACGCCGCGACTGCCTCGACTTCGCCCTGGAGAACGTCCTCAAGGAGGGCGTCTGGGGCGGCCTCACCGAAGCCGAGAGGCGTCCCTTGCACGACGGACTGCCCCAGCGTCTGGACTACCGGCGCGTGACGGCCTTCTTCCAGGGACGCGACGTGCATCTGACCGAGGCCGAGCGGCAGGTCGTCATCGACCACGCCTACGTGCGCGGCTGGCGGCCCGACCGGCTCGCCGCCGCCCTGCAAATCAGCCACAAGCACGCCCGAGACCTGCTCCGGCAGGCCGCCAACAAGGTCTTCGACCGCGACCGCACCTACGGCGTGCCGCGGCCCAAGAAGAAGCGGAAGAAGACCACCACGGCAGCAGGCAGCCCCGCGCCCGCTGCACCCGGCACACAGCAGCCGATAGCCCGCCCGGCAGCGTCGACTCCGGCGCACGCCTCTCTCGGAAAGGCCGCATGACCCACCCCGTCCTGGCCCTCAGCGCCGCTCCGGACCTCCCTCTCCTCCTCGCCGCCGGCGTGCCCGCCGCCCTCGTGCTGGTGCTGGTCGCCTGGACGATCCGGCGCCGGGGTACGCGCCCGCAGAAACGTCTCGGCGGTCCGGCGGTCAAGGTCGCTGCCCTTGCTGCCCTCGGCTGCACCGCCTACAGCGCCGACACCTCATGGCGCTTCGCGGCCGACTTCCTCGACATGGCCGGCACCGCCGAGCGGGCCGGCATGTTCGCCGCGGCCGAGCTGGCGCTCTTCGCGACCGCGCTGATGGCACGCCAGAACCTGGCCACTCAGGGTGCTCCTGGTCTGCCGGGCACGCTGGTCTGGGTGATCACCGGAGTGCAGGTGATCCCCGCCTACGCCGAGAGCGGCCCCATCGGCGGCACAGTCCGGGCCTTCGTCGGACCGGTCATGGCGGCGATGCTGTGGCACCTCGCGATGGGAATCGAGCTGCGTCTTCGCACCCCGGGCGCCGCCTCCCACGGACTGATCGCCGTCCTGGGCCGGGAGGCACGCGAGCGGCTCCTGTCCCGCCTCGGCATCGCCGCGCGAGACCGCGACGCCGCACAGATCACCCGAGACAGGGCGACCGCCCGGGCGGTCGCCCTGGCCGCCCGCCTCGCCGAGCGCACACCCGAGCAGCAGCGGAGCTGGCGCGGCCGGCGGCTCACGCGGCGCCTGTCGAAGGCGGTCGGCAGGGCCTCGGTCGGCACCGACCCCCTCCAGCGCGCGAACCTGCTCGACCAACTCGCCGCCCGCCGGCACGCACTCGCGCTCGCCACGGTCCCGCTGCCCTCGCCCTGGTCCCCGGCGCAGAGCACCACAACGCCAGCCACGGTCCCCTTGCAGTCGGCCCCGAAAGCGCCGGTCCCCGTCCCCAGTCCCCACGGTCCCGACGAGTCGGACGGGGACCCGGGACCGAGCGATCCGAGGGGACCGGTCCCCGAGCTTGCGGACTCGAAGGCGTCGGCAGGCCCGGGGACCGAAGGCGAGAACGCGGGGACCGGTGTGGGGACCGAAGCCCTAGAAGCAGGCCCGGTCCCGGGGACCGGTCCCGCCAACCCGGAAGCCTCGGAGGGGGACACCCGAGGCGTGGGGACCGAGCGCCTGACGCGAGAGGTTCCTGCTCAGGGGCCTGATTCGCGTCGGGGACCGAACGCCGCCGAGTCGGGGACCGAGCCCACCGGGGACCGGGGACCGACCGACACCGACACGGGGACCGAGCCCACCGGGGACCGGGGACCGACCGACACCGACACGGG
>NZ_JAPWHT010000801.1:0-2209 GCF_027270795.1 Streptomyces sp. ActVer | reverse complement strand
GGGCTCGCCGCCGAGTCGGCGCAGGCGCGGGTCGCGGCCCGCTGGGCGCTGGCGGACGTGCCGCTCGCGCAGTTCCTCGCCGAGCCGGTGATCCCGTACGAGGACGACGACGTCACCCGGCTCATCGTGGACACCCACGACGCGGTGGCCTTCGCGCCCGTCGCCGGTCTCACGGTCGGCGAGTTCCGGGAGTGGCTGCTCTCGGACGCGGCGGACGCGACGGCCCTGGCCGCGCTGGCCCCGGGGCTGACGCCCGAGATGACGGCGGCCGTCTCCAAGCTCATGGGCAACGCCGACCTGGTCGCGGTCGCCCGCAAGGTCCGCGTGGTCACGGCCTTCCGCTCGACGATCGGCCTGCCCGGCCGGCTCGCGACCCGCCTCCAGCCCAACCACCCCACCGACGACCCGGCGGGCGTCGCCGCGGCGCTCCTCGACGGACTCCTCCTCGGCTCCGGCGACGCGGTCATCGGCATCAACCCGGCGACGGACAGCCCCAAGGCCGTACGGGACCTGCTGGAACTCCTCGACGGCGTGATCCAGCGGTACGCGATCCCCACCCAGTCCTGCGTGCTCAGCCACGTCACGACGAGCATCGACCTGATGGCCGCCGGGGCACCGGTCGACCTCGTCTTCCAGTCCATCGCCGGTACGCAGGCCGCGAACGCGTCCTTCGGCGTCACCCTCGGCCTCCTCGACGAGGCGTACGAGGCGGCGCGCGCCCTGGGCCGCGGCACGGTCGGGTCCAACGCCCTGTACTTCGAGACCGGCCAGGGCAGCGCGCTCTCCGCCGACGCGCACCACGGGGTGGACCAGCAGACGGTCGAGGCACGGGCGTACGCGGTGGCCCGCCGCTACGACCCGCTCCTCGTCAACACGGTGGTCGGCTTCATCGGCCCGGAGTACCTGTACGACGGCCGCCAGATCCTCCGCGCCGCCCTGGAGGACCACTTCTGCGGCAAGCTGCTCGGCCTGCCCATGGGCCTGGACATCTGCTACACCAACCACGCCGACGCGGACGACGACGACATCGCCACCATGCTGACCATGCTGGGCGTGGCCGGGGCGTCCTTCGTCATCTGCACGCCCGGCGGCGACGACATCATGCTCAACTACCAATCCGCCTCCTTCCACGACGTGTTGTACCTGCGCGAGGTCCTGGGGCTGCGCCCGGCGCCGGAGTTCGAGGCCTGGCTCGACGGGATCGGCCTGCTCGACGAACGCGGCGGGATACGGTCCGTCGCCGGCGCCGCCCACCCCCTGATGGCCATCGGCAAGGAGCTGGCAGCATGACTGACGACCGTCAACTGGCGACGCTGGTACGGGCGTTGATGACGTCGACGGCACCGGAGCCGTCGGATGCCGCACTGTGGACGGGGCTGGGGCGGCACACCCAGGCGCGGATCGGGCTCGGCCGGGCCGGGTCGGCCCTGCCCACGCGCCACCGCCTCGAACTCCAGGCCGCGCACGCGGCGGCGCGGGACGCGGTGCACTCGCCGTTCGAGCCGGACGTGGTGGCGTCCGGGCTGCCGGGGGTGCCGACGGTACGGGTCCGGAGTGCGGCTCCCGACCGGTTGACGTACCTCCAGCGGCCGGATCTGGGCCGGAGGCTCGACGACGTCGACCGGGCGCATCTGCCGCGCGACGACTGGGACATCGCGTTCGTGGTCGCGGACGGGCTGTCGAGCCGGGCCGTCCATGACCACGCGGCGCCGGTGATCCGCGCGACCACGGCCCGGCTCCCCGCCGACTGGCGCATCGCACCGGTCGTCCTTGCCGAGCAGGCCCGGGTGGCGCTCGGTGACGATGTCGCCCATGCGCTGGGTGCCGTCATGGTCGTCGTCCTCGTCGGGGAGCGGCCCGGGATGTCGGCGGCGGACTCCCTGGGCGCGTACCTCACGTACGCGCCCCGCCCCGGCCACACCACGGACGCCGACCGCAACTGCCTCTCCAACATCCGCCCTCCCCTGGGCCTGCCCTACGACACGGCTGCCGCCAAGCTGACGTCCCTGATGACCCGGGCGCGGGAGCTGGGCGGGACGGGGGTGTCCTTGAAGGACGACTTGGACGATGGGGTGGCGGGGTTGGCGGGGTAGGCGTTTTCTTCGCCCCCGCCGCCCCTACCCATTCCCGTCCCTTTTCAGGGGCTCCGCCCCCGAACCCCCGCTCCTCAAACGCCGGAGGGGCTGAAGTTCAAGTGGGGGTCTGGGGG
>NZ_JAPWHT010000800.1:0-2214 GCF_027270795.1 Streptomyces sp. ActVer | reverse complement strand
GGGGGGGGGGGGGGGGGGGGGCCCGGTGGGGGCTGGTCGCGCAGTTCCCCGCGCCCCTAAAGACAAAGGGCCGTGCGCAACCCCCTGCTTTCAGGGGCGCGGGTAACTGCGCGCTCGGCCCCCACCGGCCCGCACCTACACATTCGGCCGAAACCCACCCACCCGGCGGGACACGCGTCACAGGTGGACCTGGTTCCGTCGGGAGGCCGGTGGAGCCTAGGGTCGAGGACATGTTCGCTGCCTACGCTGCTCGTATTGACCGGGACCAGCCGTTGAACGGCCTCGAGTTGGGGGAGCGGCCCGCTCCCGCGGCCCGGGACGGCTGGACGACCGTGAACGTCAAGGCCGCCTCCCTGAACCACCACGACCTCTGGTCGCTGCGTGGCGTGGGGCTCGCCGAGGACAAGCTGCCGATGATCCTCGGATGCGATGCCGCCGGCGTCGACGAGGACGGCAACGAGGTCGTACTGCACTCCGTCATCGGGCAGACGGGACACGGTGTCGGCCCCAAGGAGCCGCGCTCCATCCTCACCGAGCGGTACCAGGGGACCTTCGCCGAGCAGGTTTCCGTGCCCTCGTGGAACGTCCTGCCCAAGCCCAAGGAGCTCTCCTTCGAAGAGGCGGCCTGTCTGCCCACCGCGTGGCTGACGGCGTACCGCATGCTCTTCACCAACGCCGGTGTACGCCCCGGTGACTCGGTTCTCGTGCAGGGCGCCGGAGGCGGTGTCGCCACCGCCGCGATCGCGCTCGGGAAGGCGGCGGGGCTGCGGGTCTTCGCGACCAGCCGCGACGAGGCCAAGCGGAAGCGGGCCCTCGAACTGGGCGCCGTGGAGGCCGTGGAGTCCGGCGCGCGGCTGCCGCAGCGCGTGGACGCCGTCATCGAGACGGTCGGCGCCGCCACCTGGTCCCACTCGGTCAAGTCCCTCAAGCCCGGCGGCACCCTGGTCATCTCGGGTGCCACCAGCGGCGACCGCCCCTCGCACGCCGAACTGACCCGGATCTTCTTCCTCGAACTCAAGGTCGTCGGCTCCACGATGGGCACTAAGGACGAGCTGGAGGACCTGCTCTCCTTCTGCGCCGCCACCGGTGTCCGACCCGTCATCGACGAGGTCCTTCCGCTGGACCGGGCCCGCGAGGGCTTCGAGCGGATGGAGTCCGGTGGACTCTTCGGCAAGGTCGTTCTGACCACCTCCTGATGCCGTTCCGGGCCTGGGCGCGGGTCCTGCGCGCCCAGGCTCTCGCACACCCTTGAGTGTCAACTACGGTTGACATTCGAGGGCCTGTCAATCTAAGTTGACATCATGACCGAAGCAACGGATCTCGCCGAGCGCGCGGGCGACCGCGATCCGCGGATCGGGCTGCGGGCCGTCTCCGCGTTGCGGCGGCTGCTTGAGCAGCTCGAAGCGGTTCAGGTGCGCAGTGCGCGCAATCAGGGTTGGTCGTGGCAGGAGATCGCCGCGGAACTGGGTGTCAGCAGGCAGGCCGTGCACAAGAAGTACGGGAGGCAGTGATGTTCGAACGGTTCACCAAGGACGCCCGGGCGGTGGTGCTCGGCGCGGCCGACCACGCCGAACGGCTGCACGCCGAGACGGTCGAGGAACAGCACGTGCTGCTGGCGCTGCTCGACCGTGAGGCCAGCCGCGCGTCCTTCGCCCTCATGTCGCTGGGACTCGCGGAGCGCAAGGAGTCCGTCGAGCAGGCACTGGCCGAGGCGCGGCGTCGCGGCGGGCTCTCCCGCGCCGACACGGACGCGCTCTCCGGGCTGGGCATCGACGTCTCGGAGATCGTCTCCCGGGTCGAAGAAGCCCACGGTGAGGGCGCGCTGCGGTCCGGCAGGGCGGGCGCCGGGCGGGGCAGGGGTTGGTGGTCCGGGCTCGTCGGCGGGCATCGACCTTTCGCTCAGGGGGCCAAGGACCTTCTCACGGAGTCCCTGCGGATGGCTCTCGCCCAGCGGGACCGGTACATCGGCGACGAACACCTTCTCCTCGCCCTCGCGGCCCGCCCCGGCATCCCCGCGGAGGTCCTGGCCGACCACGGGGTGACGTACGCGTCGCTGCGGCGGGTGTTGTACGGCGGGGGAGAGGCAAAGGCGGGCTGAGGGGGCCGGCCTTCGCTGTCGGCCGGGCGGGCCGCCACCGGATGGGAGCAGCGCGGAGCCACCACGGGCAGCCCGGGTCGGCCCGGTCGACCGTGGTGGCCCGGGCCGGGGCGACC
>NZ_JAPWHT010000007.1:0-63680 GCF_027270795.1 Streptomyces sp. ActVer | reverse complement strand
GCCGCCCGCGCGGCACGCAGGACCCGTGCGGGCGGCGCGGCATCGTCCTCCGCGGGCTGCGGGCGGGCGGCTTCACTCACTCGCGGGCCGTCCGGACGTTCTTCCCCGATGCAGGCACCGGGGGCGGTCCCGGTGGTGGTGCCGGTTGCGGTGCCGGCGTACGGGCGATCGTCCGGAGCCAGGTCGTGACTCTCTTTCCGAGCCATGGGCTGTCCCTGTGGTGTCGGAAGGCGAGTGGACGGACCTCGTAGGCGCGGTCCAGCAGAGTCTCGGCGACGGCCGCGTCCTCGGGCGAGGCGGAACGGGCGGCCTGGTGGGCGAGGGTGAGATAGAGGCGGGAGAGGGCCTTGCACAGACCGGGCCCGTCGGACGGGAGACCGAGCCGTTCGTCCGCGCCCGCGGCCAGCGCGGCCAGGCCCGCCGTGTCGACGGCACCCCGGGCGAGCGCGCCCTGCACGGCCTCCCACACCTCCGCCGTCATACGGACCCGGGCCTGCTCGTCCGTCAGCCCGTGCGCGTGAAAGAGCCGGGCCAGTCGCTCCAGCACCTCGCGGAGCCGCTCGGTCACCTCGTCGGTGCGCTCGGCGGTCCGCACATGCTCGACCCCGACGCGAACGGCGGCTGTACGCGCGGCGGTTCGGTGCCGCGAATGCTGCGGCACCACGTCCAGGGCCCGCACCGCGTCGTCCCACGCCCGCTCACCGCCCAGCGCCAGGCGCGCCCGAACCGCGCCGAACGCCGCACTGCCCAGCGACGGATTGCGCAGTCGCACCGCCTCGTAGAACGTCAGCGCCTCCTGCCACCGGCCGAGCCGCTCGGCGCAGTAGCCGAGCGCGAGTTTCGGCGCGTACTCGCCCGGGATCGCCGCGAACACCTCGTCGAAGTGCCGCCGGGCCGCGTCCACCTGGTCCCGGCCGAGCGCGAGCAGCCCGCGGTGCCAGCCGAGCCGCCAGTCGTGAGGCGCGCGCTCGGCCCCGATCAGCGTCTCGGCGGACCGCAGTTCGCTCTCAGCGGCCGCCGTCCCGCCTCCGGCACCGCGCAACCGCAGTCGGCAGCGCAGCAGATGCACCTCCGGCGAGTCGCGCCAGTCCCCGGTGTGCTGCAGCAGCGCCTCCGGCGCGGCGTCGGCCAGCCTGCTCAACTGCGCGTGGTGGTAGTCGTGCCGGTCGGGCCGCGGTACGGGCAGCCGCTGCGCGGCCTCGGAGGGCGACGGCGGCGCGTACGGGGCGGAAGCGTTCGGCGTGGCCCACCGGGCGAGGGGTGGCGCGGACCCGAGCGCCGCGTCCAGCGCGTACGACGACTGGAGGAAGAGCGGCGACGGCTCGAAGGTCTCCAGGCCGGTCCGCAGCGACCGTAACTCCCGGAAGACTCCGCGCAGTTGCTCCTCCATCTCCCGTGCGGTGGCGAACCGCTCGGCCCGCTCGCTCCGGGTCGCGCGGTGCAGCACCCGGGCGAGCGACACCAGACCGAGCCCCACGGGAGGGGGAGCCGTCATCGGATGCGTCTGCGCGGTCTCGGGCTCGCCGCCCGGTGCGCCGAGCCCGGCGATGACGTCCAGGTGGCCGAGCGCCGCCAGATCGTCCGGCGATCCGCCCAGTCCGCTCAGCCGCCGCAGCGTCTCGCCCAGACTGAACAGGTCGTCCTGGCCGGTGGATTCACCGCTGCGGCCGACGGTCGGGGCGCGGTACCCCTCCGTGGTGTGGCCGGGCAGACCGGCCATGCGGACACTTCCCACGTCGATGATCTTCGTGGTGGTGCCGTCGTGCATGACGTTGTCCGGTTTGAGGTCGCCGTAGACCTTGCCGGGCCAGTCGCCGTGCAGATATCCGAGCGCGGCCAGGAGCCGTATCCCGTAGGCGAGTACGAACTCGTGGAAGCGGCCGCCGCCGAATTCCCCCGGGTTCACCTGCGCCCGCGCCCGCACCTCCTCCAGGGTGAGCCCGTCCACGTACTGGAGGACGAGGAAGTCCCCGATCTCGGGATGGTGCCCGTAGTTGAAGACGCGGATGATGTCGTCGTGGCTGAGGTCGACCAGCGCCCGCCGTTCCTGGGCCAGGGCTTCTGCCGCAGCCACTGCCTGCTCGCCGCGCAGCACCTTGATCGCCACCTCGCGGTTGTCGACCTTGGTGTCGAGTGCGAGGTACACCTCGCCCATACCGCCGTAGCCGAGGGGGCGGATCATCCGGTACTGCCCCGCGAGCATGTGCGGCGGCGGCAGTGGCAGTCCCTCCGGGTCGCTCCCGCGGGAAGCGGCGCGCTCCAGCAGCGTGATGGAGGGCAGCAGGACGGGGTCGGGATTCTCCTCGGGCAACTCGACGCGCGCGGCCCGCAGGATCACCGGTTGCTGTGGCGCGATGAAGAACGGCTCGCTGGATTCCGGCAGTTCACCGGTCGCACCTCTGCCCGCAGCCCCGTCCATGCGTCCTCAGAATAGACGCGGGGGCCCTGAATGGTCCCGGGCCGAGGCGGAGATGATGTGCGGAAGTGACCCGAGGAGGCTTCCCACCGTCTCGGATCCCGATGAGGCGTCCCGCCACCTCGGGTCGGGGACTCCGTCCGTTGTCCTGGGCCGGCCGTCCGGTACTAGTCGCCGGGCGCGGACCGGCCCGTTGGATCAGCCCTCCTTGGCCTTCGCGTACTCCTGCGCCATGCCTCCGGCGAAGTCGTACACCACGGTGGGTTCGTCCCCCACGACCCAGGCGTCGTGACCGGGAGGGCAGACGAAGACGTCGCCGGCGCCGACCTCGGACTCCGCGCCGTCGTCCATACGGATCCGCATGCGGCCCTGGACGACGTAACCGTTGTGATGGACCTGGCAGCTCTCGGTGCCCGCGATCGGTGCCACGGACTCGGACCAGCGCCAGCCCGGTTCGAACGTCGCCACGGCGAAGTCGAGCCCGGTGAGGTGGACGGCTTCGAGGTGACCGCGAGGGAAATCGCGCCGCTCGTCCGGCTTTTCGACGGCCTTGACCTCGATCATGACGGCTCCTTCCGTCTGGCCTTGCCCAGCATGGTCTGGGGTCCGGTCGTCGCCTCTCGACGACCCCGGCCGAACCCCTCCTCTCCATCGTCTGCCCGTCCGCTCGGCTCCGCCATTCGGGGGACGGCACCCCCTACAGGGAGATGGTCACCTCGTCCTCGACCGGCGGGTCGAGTTCCTGCTCTCGATTGCCCGTCGCCGAGAAACAGCGCAACCGGACCGAGTCAGGAGTGACGTCCAGCCGCAGGAAACACTTGAAGAACGGCGGGCTGTACGTCGCCGAGCCCGGGGACAGCAACTGCGTGTAGGCCTTGCGTACGGGGAGCCGGAATCGGGAGGTGCGGTCCGGACGACCGCCGGCGCCCAGCAGACTCGCGACCAGGCGTGTACGCAGGGTGACGCGCGCGGGCGAGGCCTGAGCGCGGGTCGGGCGGATACCGAGCCGCTTCGCGATGACGGCGGTGGCCTCGGCCTCGGTGAGGGTGAAGAAGCGCCGCATGCGCAGCCGGCGTCCGTAGAGCCTGCTGTAGAAGGCGAGCGAGTCGCCGCGCAGCGGGTAGCACCGGAAGTCGTCCTCGGCGACACCGGCGACGGATACGCGCGGCACGGTGTGGGTGGCGTGCATGAAGGCTCCGCCGCCACCGGCGACCACGTACTGGATGGTGCGGCCGGCCACCGTCACCGGATAGCGCTGGTAGTTGTGGATGTCACCGCCTATCGCGGCCACGTAGTGATGGTCCGGGTCGCGCACGATGTCGTCGACGGTTCCGCCGCCGTCGATCGGGCAGGGGTGGTGCTCGGCGTCCACGTACAAGGGGGAGCCGGTGATGAGGATCTTCGGGGAGTCTCCCTTGGACACTTCCCGGAGCCAGCGGCCCTGCTCCGCGTCGACGGTCCCCAACAGGCCGGTGTCGATGCCTATGATGCGCACCGGCCCGGCGTCGACGGCCCAGTACGGGCCGGGCTGGACGGCCTGTTGGGCGGGGGACGAGCGCAACTTCCGTGCCTCGGCGAGGCGTTGCTCGTCGGTGGCGCGCGGCTTGTGCCACAGCAGCGACCGCAGCCAGGCGGGCGTCAGCGGGCGGTGCGAGGCTTCCGGCGTGAGAGGCGGGGCCTCGCAGAAGACCCGCATGAAGCCCTGCAGGTCCTCGTACCAGTCGTGGTTGCCGGGTATCGCGTAGATGGGTGCCTGGTAGTCCTTGTACGGGCGATGGAACTTCGTGCCGTAGTCGTCGGCGGTGCCGACCGGATAGACCACATCACTGGCGAGAACCGCGAACCGCGAGTCCTGACTGACCTTCAGAAAGCCTGGCACGACGGCGTATTGCGGATCGTCGCCCTCTCCCGTGTCCCCGATGACCATGAAGGAGAAGCGGTCCGGATCGTCGCGCCGGATCACCTTGTCGGCGGGTGCCCCGGCGACCGTCCGCTGCTCCACCCAGCGGCTGCGGGTCCGGCCGGTGGGGTCGCCGAACCAGGAGGCCAGTACGCCGTTGCGGGCCGGCCAGAGCGTCTTCGGGTTGAGCCAGGAGAGCTTTTCGACCCGGTGCGGCATCAGTTGCTTGTAGTCGCCGCGTTCCGCGGTGCCCCAGCCGGCGCCCTCGGCGGTGTCGCGTGAAGAGTGTGACATCGGTGCACGGTAACAACGCCCTCGTCCGGTGATCCAAGTGGGGCCGTCGAGGGCGGCGGGCACCAACTACCGTGATGTGTATGGACATCAGCGTCGTTGCCGCTGCACGAGAGGACGACAGCCCCGTCGACGAGCCGTTGCGGGTGGCCGCGCTCGCCGACCGGCTCGGATACCGCGAGGTGTGGGCCGGTGAGGGGCCCACCTGGGACGCGTTCGGATCGGGCTCGCCACCGAGCGCGTCACGCTGACGGCCGGACCCGTCCCCGTCTCCGTACGAGACCCGCTGACCATCGCCAGAGGCGCGGCATCGGTCGCCGCGGTGATCGGCCGCCCGGTCGGGGTGGCGCTGGGGACATCCAGCAAGCGGGTGATCGAAGGCGTCCACGGCCGGCCCCGCACCCGGCCCGCCGCCGCACTGGCGGAGTCCGCCGAGACGGTACGTGGTCTCATGCGCGGCGAAACCGGCGAGGCGATCGTGCCCGGAAGCACCTTCCGCCGACGTCAGCGGCCGCCCGGAGGCCCGCTCACCGTGGCGGCGTTCGGAGACCGCGCGATCGCCGTGGCCGCCGCACACGCCGACCGCATGCTTCTCGATGTCGTCTCCCCGCAACAAGTCCGGGCCCTGCGAGCCAAGTTGACCGCCGCCGCCGAGCTCGTGGGCCGGACGTCGCCCCGACTGGCCGCCTGGCTTCCCGCGGCCGTCGACCCCGAGCCCGAGTCCGTCCGGCAGATCCTGCGGAGCATCGTGGGCTATCTGACCGTCCCGGGATACAGCGACGTGTTCACCGCGGCCGGCTTCGGCGAGGCGGTCGACCTCGCCCGCTCCGATGCCACCCCGGACACCCTCCTCACCGCACTCCCGCCCGAGGCCGCCCACACACTCGCCCTGCTGGGAGACGCCTCCACCGTCCGCGCCCGCCTCGACGCGTACGCCGAGGCAGGCCTCGACGAGATCGCCGTGGTTCCCGCGACGGCGGGCGACCCGGCGGGGGAGCGGACGCTGACGGCGTTGGCGGACCTGGTGCCCTGATCGGTGCGAGTGGGATACCGCGACCGTTGAGGCCGTCGTTGCCGCACGGCAGGCCGCTGAGCACAGGAAGCTCCGGGTGCCGCAGACGGACGAGGCCCAGCCCCTGCATCATGGCCGGATGAGTGATCGTGAGGAACTGCCGGCGGCGGTGGACGCGGAGGCGCTGCTCGCGCTGGCCGAGGGGTACCACGCCCGCGGGACACGGGCGTTGGGCACCCGCGAGGCCAGTGGCCATCTGGTGAAGGTGTACGCGATCGAGGCGCCGGGGCGCGTCGTGACGGAGCGGGACGAGGCGGCGGCGCTGCGGATCGCCGGGGCGCATCTGGCGCTGGGGCGCACCCGGGGGTCGCTGGGGCTCGCCGTTCTGCTCGTCCATGCGGGAGGCGACGGGGACTATGTCCTCGTCGGCAACTGGATCGAGGGATACATGTCCGACCTGGCGGTCTTCTCCGGGCCGGCCGGGCAGCCCGAACTGCTGCGGCCGGGGCGGGTGGGCCTCGCACCCTGTGTATGGGAAGCCGCCGTTCTGGCCCATGAGCGCGACGCGTTCACCCGGCACGTCCTCGACGGCAGCGGCCCGGTCGCCGACCGGCTGGCCGCGTGGGGTGCGGACACCACGGCGGGAGACGTCCGATGACGGGCGCTCCACGGGTGAGGCACGCACGCCCCGCCGACCTGCCACGAGTCGCCGAACTGGCCGCGGAGCACGCCTCGTACGAGAAGTCCGCACCGCCCGTCCCCGACCTCGCCGAACGGCTCGGGGTCCTTCTCTTCGACACGCCGACACCGCGGTTGAGGTGCCTCGTGGCGGAGTTGCCCGACGGCGAGGTCGTCGGATACGCCACCTGTGCGCCCGAACTCTCCACCTGGGAGGGCCGCGAGTACCTCACCATGGACTGTCTCTTCCTTCGCGCCGGCAACCGGGGGCTGGGCCTCGGCGCGGCGCTGATGGAGGCCGTGGTGGCCGAGGCGCGGGACCTCGGTCTGGCCGAGGTGCAGTGGCAGACCCCCGCGTGGAACGAGGGCGCGATCCGCTTCTACGACCGTCTCGGCGCACGCGCCAAGGAGAAACTCCGCTACTTCCTGCCGGTGCAGGGCTGAGCCGCCGAGCCGCCGAGCCGCTGAGCCAGGGTTCTTCGCAGAGTTCAGTGCCACCACATCCATCGTCCCGACCGGCCGGCCCGCCCTGGGCCCGCCGCACACGAGGGGGATCGACCATGGGGAGCACGGCCGGACCGCTTGGACACACACGCCGCCTCGTCACCGGTGCCGTCGCACTGCTCGCCGCCGCGAGCCTGGTCACCGCATGCGGATCGGGGAATGACGACTCGGGCGGCGGGGGAGGTGGCGGAGCTGCGGACGCCACAGGCACCGACGACGGCGCCAGGCTGACGATGTGGACGCGCGCGGCGACCCGGCCGCAGAGCGAGGCCCTGGTCAAGGCGTACAACGCGAGCCACAAGAACGAGATCGAGCTGACCGTCATCCCCACCGACGACTACCAGGCCAAGGTAGGCGCGGCCGCCGGGTCCAAGGACCTGCCCGACCTCTTCGCCTCGGACGTGGTGTTCGTCCCCAACTACACCTCCAGCGGCCTCTTCGCCGACATCACCGGCCGAGTCGACGCCCTGCCCTTCGCCGACAAGCTGGCCCAGTCGCACATCAGGGCCGGTACGTACGAGGACAAGAAGTACGTCGTGCCGCACACCCTCGACCTGTCGGTGCTCTTCTACAACAAGGAGCTCTACAAGCAGGCGAAGCTCGACCCGGAGAAGCCGCCCACCAGCCTGAGCGAGTGGGACCAGCAGGCACGGGCCGTCGACGCGCTGGGCAAGGGCGTCAACGGCACCTTCTTCGGCGGCAACTGCGGTGGCTGCGGCGTCTTCACGTGGTGGCCGTCCATCTGGGCCGCGGGCGACGAGGTGCTGAACAAGGAGGGAACCGAGGCCGAGCTCTCCTCCGACACCGCGAAGAAGGTCTACGACACCTATCGCGGCTGGGTGGACGACGACATCGTGGCCCCCGGCGCGCGCGACGAGACGGGCACGACCTGGACCGGGGTGTTCCCCAAGGGCCAGGTCGGTGTCATGCCGATGCCGTCGGCCACCCTCGGGCTGATGCCCAAGGACCTCGACCTCGGTGTCGCGCCCATCCCCGGGCCCGACGGCGGCAGGTCCACCTTCGTCGGCGGTGACGCCATCGGCATCTCCGCCACCAGCAAGTCGGCCGACCAGGCCTGGAACTTCCTCGCCTGGTCCCTGGGCGACAAGGCACAGGTCGACGTCGTCGCCGCGAACAAGGACGTGGTGGCCCGCACCGATCTCGCGTCCAACAAGTACTCCGACGCGGACCCGCGCCTCGTGACGATCAACGAACTCGTGACCGACGGCCACACCCCGTACGCCCTGAAGTTCGGCCAGACCTTCAACGACCCCAACGGCCCCTGGCTGACGCTGATGCGCAACGCGGTCTTCGGTGACGAGGCAAAGATCGACAAGGACAACGAGGCGGTCAGTGCTTCCCTGGCCGCTGACCCTGAGGGGCAGGGGCGCAGCCCTGCCCCTCGGGGGCGCGGGGAACTGCGCGACAAGCCCCCACCCACCCGCAGCTCGCGGTCATCGCTCCGGGCCACAGGCCTGATCCCACCCACTGCAACCACATCGCACGGCAGAGGAGAGCCATGCAGGTGAAGGCGGCCGCCAGAACGGCGCCCCCGCACCGGAGCCCGCCGGAACGCCGGACCCGACCCCGGCGCACACCCGCACGCCGATGGACGTTCCGCAAGGCCCAGGGCCTCGCATACGCGGCCCCGACGGCCGTGTTCGTCACGGTCTTCTTCGTACTGCCGCTGCTGCTCGTCGGACAGATGTCACTCAGCGACTGGCCGCTGCTCACGGGAGACCGGGGCGTCAACGCGCCCGAGAACTACACCGACGCCGCCGACAGCACCCTGTTCTGGCCGGCGGTCCGCTTCACGCTTCTCTACACCGTGATCGTCACGGTCGTACTCCTCGCGCTGGCGCTCCTTCTCGCCCTGCTGGTGCAGGAGTTCCGTCCCGGCGCGGGCTTCTTCCGCACGGTCTACTTCCTGCCCAGCGCCCTCGGGCTGGCCTCCGCGTCCCTGCTGTTCTGGGGTCTCTACAGCCCGACCACGGGCCCGCTCAGCAGCATCCTGGAAGGGCTCGGTCTCGTCGACGACCCGGTGTCCTTCCTGGGGACATCGACCTCCGCCCTGCTCTCCACGGTGTTCCTCATCGTCTGGAAGTTCGCGGGCTTCTACATGCTGATCCTCCTCGTGGGCCTCCAGCGCATTCCCCACGAGGTGTTCGAGGCGGCCCGGATGGACGGCGCGAGCCGCGGCCAGATCTTCCGCTCCATCACGCTGCCGCTGCTGCGCCCGTCGCTCGCCCTGTGTCTGCTGCTCTGCGTGACCGGATCGCTGCTGGCCTTCGACCAGTTCTTCATCCTCACCAAGGGCGGACCGGACAACAGCACTGTCACCGTCGTCCAGTTGATCTACCGCGAGGCCTTCCAGCGGTTCAACCTCGGTACGGCCGCCGCTCTTTCGATCATCGTGCTGGCCGTGCTGCTCCTGCTCAACGTCCTCCAGTTCCGCGGTCTGCGCCGCGCCGACGAGTCATGACCACCGCCTGATGAGAGGGGACACCACGGTGCTCACCCGCGCCCTCGGCCGGACGCCCTACTACGTCGTCGCCGGTGGTCTGGCCGTCATCTTCCTGTTCCCACTGGTGTGGAACGCCTGGGCATCGGTCAGCGGACAGCCGGGCACCGCGCAGGAATCCGGCCACGGCCTCGGCAACTACCGGACGCTCCTCGACTACGACGCGGGCCTGTGGCGCTATCTCCTCAACAGCACCGTCGTGTCGGCGCTCACCGTCGCCCTGACGCTCGGCGTGTCGCTGCTGGGCGGCTACGCCTTCGCCCGCTTCGACTTCCCGGGCAAGAACCTGCTGTTCCTGCTCACCCTGGCGATCCTCATGGTCCCGTACGCCACCCTCCTCATCCCGCTGTACGTGCTGCTCGGCAGGCTCCACCTGCAGAACTCGCTGGTCGGGCTGAGCCTCGTACTGGCCATGTTCCAACTGCCGTTCGCCACCTTCATGATGCGGATCTCGTTCGAGGCGGTGCCGCGCGAACTGGAGGAGTCGGCCCTCGTCGACGGCTGCGGCACGGCGGGCGCGCTGCGCCGCGTCCTTCTGCCGGCGGTGCGGCCGGGGCTGATCACCGTGGGGCTCTTCGCGTTCCTCGCGGCCTGGAACGACTTCATCGCACCGCTGATCCTCATCTCCGACAGCGAGAAGGCGCCCCTGCCGCTGGCCGTCGCGAACCTGCGGCAGCAGAGCATGGGTGCCGTCGACTACGGCGCCACCGAGGCCGGTGTCGTGGTCCTCGCCGTGCCCTGCCTGCTCCTCTTCCTGCTGCTGCAACGGCACTACATACGCGGCTTCATGTCCGGCGCGCTCAAGGGCTGAGGTGCCGTCGAGCGCGCCCTGAAGTGCCGAACGACCGATCCGTACCGACCTGACTTGAGCAGATCCGACCTGACTCGAACGGACAACCGGAAGGACGAACCGAAGGCATGAACTGGTGAGGGAGAACATGGCGCGGTCATCCGTCCTGCCGGTGGCGCCGACCCGGGGCAGGCTGCGGCCACTCGGTCTCGACGAGGTCAGGATCACCGGAGGTTTCTGGGCCCGACGCCGCCACGTCAACGCGACCGCCACACTCGGACACTGCCGCGACTGGATGGAACGCGTCGGCTGGACCGGCAACTTCCGGGCCGCCGCCGAGGGCCGGATCCAACGGGACCGGCGGGGCCGCGAGTTCACCGACGCCGATGTCTACAAGCTGCTCGAAGCCATGGCCTGGGAGGCCGCCGGGCAGGGCGCCGGCGCCTCGCTGGACGCGGAGGTCGCCGCGCTCACCGAGGTCATCGCACCGGCCCAGGAGCCGGACGGCTACCTCAACACCGCCTTCGGCGGCCCGGGGCAGGAGCCCCGCTACAGCGACCTCGAATGGGGCCACGAGCTGTACTGCTACGGCTACCTCGTGCAGGCGGGCGTGGCCCAGACCCGCGCCCGGGGCGAGGGTGAGCTGGCGAAGATCGCCCGGCGGGCGGCCGACCACGTGTGCGCGACCTTCGGCCGGGGTGGCATCGAGCGCGTCTGCGGTCACCCGGAGATCGAGATGGCCCTGGTGGAACTGGCCAGGCTGACGGGGGAGCAGCGCTACCTCGACCAGGCCGCGCTCTTCGTCGACCGCCGCGGACACGGCACCCTCGCCGATCCCGAGTTCGGCCGCGCCTACTACCAGGACGACATGCCCGTCCTGGACGCCACCGTGCTGCGCGGACACGCCGTCCGTGCGCTCTACCTCGCGGCGGGCGCCGTCGACGTGGCGGTGGAGACCGGGGACGAAGCCCTGCTCGCCGCCGTAGTACGGCAGTGGGAGGCCACGGTCGCCCGGCGGACGTATCTGACCGGCGGCATGGGCTCGCACCACCGGGACGAGGCCTTCGGCGACGACTTCGTACTGCCGCCCGACCGCGCCTACTCGGAGACGTGCGCCGGTGTCGGCTCCGTGATGCTCAGCTGGCGGCTCCTGCTGGCCACCGGCGAGCCGCGCTTCGCGGACCTGGCCGAGCGGACCCTGTTCAACGTGATCGCGACCTCCCCGTCCGACGACGGCAGGGCCTTCTTCTATGCCAACACCCTGCACCGGCGCCGCCGCGGCACCACACCTTCCACGGACACCGACAGCCCGCGCGCCGAGTCGAGCCTGCGCGCACCCTGGTTCGCCGTGTCCTGCTGCCCCACCAACGTGGCGCGGACCCTGGCCCAACTGCCCGGTTATCTGGCCACGGCGGACAACCACGGCGTGCAGCTGCACCAGTACGCCGACTCGGAGATCACCACCTCCCTCGCGGGTGGCCACGGCGTCGCGCTGAGGGTCCGTACCGACTACCCGTCCGACGGGCACGTGGTCGTACGGATCTGCAGGTCCCCGGACCGGCCGTGGACCGTGTCGCTGCGCATCCCCGCGTGGACGACCGGCGCCACCACGTGGCTGGTCGACCCGGACGGGGCACGCCGCGTCGTCGCCCCGGGCACGGCCGAGGTCACCCGGGTCTTCCGGCCGGGTGACGAGATCCGGCTCGAACTGCCCGTGGCCCCGCGCTGGACCCGCGCCGACCCGCGCATCGACGCGATACGCGGCACGGCGGCCGTCGAGCGCGGGCCGCTCGTGTACTGCGCCGAGTCCGTGGACCTGCCGGACGGCCACGAGGTCGACGCGATACGAGTGGATCCGTCCGCCGAGCCGACGGACGGACCCGAGGAACCGGACGGGCCGGATGGCGCGGGAGGCGCCGTCGTCGTCGCCGGGGAACTCGTCGCACACTCCGAAGCGACCGACGCGGCCTGGCCGTACGAGCGGCCCGTCCGTCCCCTCGCGGCGAACGCCGACCGCACGGGGATCGTGCTGGTGCCCTATCACTCCTGGGCCGGCCGAGGCCCCTCGACGATGCGCGTCTGGCTGCCCACCGCGGAACCGGTCCGAACCTCGGGGCCGGCGAACCCCGAGGAGCGGGACCACTCCGCAGAGCCGGACAGCAACGCCACAGGGAGGTAGTCGTGCCCGGACCACGAAGACGCCACCGGCGAAGAACCCTGGCCGCCCCGTTGTGACAGAACGGCCGCCGTTACCCGCCGTCGCCCCATACGCACCGACGATCGGAGCCCGAGCATGTCCTCCCAACCCCCCACCCGCCGCCGTCTGTTGACGCTCGCAGCCGGGACGGCCGCCGTCCCGCTCATGCACGGTGCCACCTCGGCGCATGCCGCCACCGACGCGGCCCCGACCGCGATCGCCGCCCGGGGCACTACCGTTGCTTCGGTGTCCGCCCCACCGACCTGGTCCGTCATCCCCTTCGCGCTGGATCAAGTCGCCCTCGGCAACGGGGTGTTCCGGCAGAAGCGCGACCTGATGCTCGAATACGCGAGGACCTACCCGGCCGACCGCATCCTGGCCGTCTTCCGGGCCAACGCCGGGCTCGACACCCGCGGGGCCCGGCCGCCCGGCGGCTGGGAGACCTCCGACGGCAACCTGCGCGGCCACTACGGGGGCCACTTCCTCACCCTCATCGCCCAGGCGTACGCCGACACACGGGAGTCCGCCCTCAAGACCAAGCTCGACCACCTGGTCGGCGCACTCGGCGAGTGCCAGAGGGCCCTGGCGCAGAGCGGTTCGCCGAGACCGAGCCACCCCGGCTATCTGGCGGCGTACCCGGAGACGCAGTTCATCCTGCTGGAGAGCTACACGACGTACCCCACCATCTGGGCCCCGTACTACACCTGCCACAAGATCATGCGCGGTCTCCTCGACGCGCACACGCTGGCCGGCAACGCCGAGGCCCTGGAGATCGTCTCGAAGATGGGCGACTGGGTGCACAGTCGGCTCGGCCGACTGCCGAAGGCCCAGTTGGAGCGCATGTGGTCGATCTACATCGCGGGCGAGTACGGCGGCATGAACGAGGTGATGACGGACCTGTACGCCCTCACCGGCCGGGCGGAGCACCTCGCCGCCGCCCGCTGCTTCGACAACACCGCTCTGCTGGACGCCTGCGTCCAGGACCGCGACATCCTCGACGGCCGGCACGCCAACCAGCACATCCCGCAATTCACCGGCTATCTGCGGCTCTTCGACCACACGGGGGAGGAGGAGTACGCCGCCGCAGCCCGCAACTTCTGGGGCATGGTCGCGGGTCCCCGGACGTACAGCCTGGGGGGCACGGGCCAGGGCGAGATGTTCCGCGCCCGGAACGCCATCGCGGCCACCCTGGACGACAAGAACGCCGAGACCTGTGCGACGTACAACATGCTGAAACTGAGCAGGCAGTTGTTCTTCCACGAGCCGGACCCCGCCTACATGGACCACTACGAGCGGGGCCTGACCAACCACATCCTCGCCTCCCGCCGGGACACCCGCAGCACGACCAGCCCCCTCGTCACCTACTTCGTGGGAATGGGGCCGGGGGTCGTGCGCGAGTACGACAACACCGGCACCTGCTGCGGCGGCACCGGCATGGAGAACCACACCAAGTACCAGGACTCGGTGTACTTCCGCTCCGCCGACGGCAGCGCGCTGTACGTCAACCTGTATCTCGCCTCGACGTTGCGGTGGCCGGAGCGGGGCCTCGTCATCGAGCAGACGAGCGACTACCCGGCCGAGGGCGTACGCACCCTGACGTTCCGGGAGGGCAGCGGCGCGCTCGACCTGAAACTCCGGGTGCCGTCCTGGGCCGTCGGAGGCTTCACCGTCACGGTCAACGGGGTGCGGCAGCAGGTCGTCGCCGAACCCGGCAGCTACCTCACGCTGAGCAGGAACTGGCAGGGCGGTGACCGGGTCAGCGTCTCCGCTCCGTACCGTCTGCGCGTCGAGAGGGCGCTGGACGACCCCACCGTCCAGTCGGTCTTCCACGGGCCGGTGCTGCTCGTCGCCCAGAGCCAGGAACAGGCGTTCCGAGTGTTCTCCTTCTACAAGGACTTCAGGCTGCGGGGCGACCTCGCCGACGTGATCCGCCCCGAGGGCCGGCCGATGCACTTCACCACGCACGGCCTGACCCTGGCGCCGTTCTTCGTCGGGGACGACACCCGGTACCACGCCTACTTCAGGCGTTCCGAACCCGTGGTCGTGTTCGGGGCGGCGAACTCGGGCGTATCCAATCGCGCTCGCGCCGACGGTCCGACCTTCCTCGACGTGCTCTGGGCACAGGCACCTTTCGAGACCTCCGCCCGCTTCGTCGGGGCGGTGCGCGCCCTCGCCGACACCTGGCTGTCGGACGGGCTGTTCACGCGCTCCGAACGGGACCGTGTTGTCGCGGCCGCGGTCGGGGCGAACCTGAGGAACTGACGCCGTCGGGGGCGCGGCGCTCCGGTCAGGGTTTCACGGCCATCGCGCCGAACTGGGGGACCAGGGCAGGGCTGTCGGACTCGGCACGCCACCGGGCGCACGAGACGAGGCCGGGGTCGAGGAGGTCCAGGCCCTCGAAGAAGGCCGTGGTCTGTGCGCGGCTGCGGGCGGTGATCGGCGGGGTGGCGTTCTCGTTCCAGAACTTCATGGCCGCGATGTTGCCCTCGCCGCCGAGGTCGGCGTCGGTGGTGGGATGGGTCAGGACCAGCCAACTGCCGGACGGAACCGCCGCCATGACCCGTCGCACGATGTCCTGTGCCCGGTCGGTGTCGAGGACGAAGTTGAGGACGCCCAGCATCATCACCGCGACGGGCCGGTCGAGGTCGAGCGTCGCTCCGGCGCGCTCGATGATGGTCTCCGGGTGGTGGGCATCGGCGTCTATGTAGTCCGTGGCACCCTCGGGCGTGCTGCTCAGGAGCTTCCGGGCGTATGCGAGCACGATGGGGTCGTTGTCGACGTAGACGATCCGCGACTCGGGGGCGATCCGCTGGGCGATCTCGTGGGTGTTGTCCAGGGTGGGCAGTCCGGTGCCGATGTCCAGGAACTGCCGCGTCCCGAGGTCGGCGGCGAGATGCCGGACCGCGCGGCCGAGGAACTCACGGTCCGCGCGGGCCACGTCGCGGATCACGGGGAACATACCGGCGACCTGGTCACCCACCGCCCGGTCGGCTTCGAAGTTGTCCTTCCCGCCGATCCAGTAGTTCCAGACCCGGGCGTTGTGCGCCACCGCGGTGTTGAGACTCGCCGAACCGCTGGACGGGGTCTGGGTTTCACTCATGTCTTTCCCTTCCCCGGACAACACGTCGGGCGTCCTGGGTGTGTGCGGTCGCCGCAGCGACATCGGACCGTTGCGTCGCCCGCCATTGTGCCGGTCCTTGATCACGGAGTCCCGGGATTCGGCCCGAACGCCCGCACGTCTGTACGGCGTTGGACGTCTGCATGACGCACGGCGTCCGGCCCGGGACCTCCGGGCCGCACGCCGCGACAGGACGGGCATGGGCCGGGCTACGGCCAGTTGATGGGGTCGCCGTCCTTGTGATCCCCGAGCCAGATGACGCGTTCCGGTTCGTCGATGAGGCCGATGTCCGCGCAGGGGCCCTCCGGCTCCTTGTCGGCCGTCTGGAAGTGGGCTGCCTTCCAGCCGTCGAGGCCGTGCCGGGCGTAGAGCTCGCCGAGCACCTTCCGCAGCTCGGGGTGAGGGATGCAGGTGCGATCGGCGAAGTGTTCCCTGAGGTCGGCACGGAGGCGGGAGAGGCCGAGCTGTTCCCGCGTCGGACCGAGGTAGGGGTCGGCACGGTGACGAGCGCACTGGTCCTTGCCGCCGGCATAGACCTTGATGGAACCCTGCAGCGAGCTGTCGACGCATGCGGTGAGCGCGTGGGGCGCAGCCTGGCCGAACATCTCGGGCCACTGCTGTCGGCATACGGCCACCGGTTCATCTGCCCCGGGGTCGAAGCCGACCACGGCATCCCCCTGGCCGGGTCCTACACAGACCAGTCCCGTCGAATCCAGAGTGTGTCCCTTGCCGTCGCCGGCCACCCAGGCGTACCGACCGCCGGCCGGCCCGCACCAGCGTCGAGGCCGACGCAGAGGCCCACGCCTTCCGGCTGGGGTGGGCTCTCCTGAGGGCCGCGGGCCTCGGCCTGGGCGCTGTCCGCCCAGGCCGGGGATCTGCCCTCGACCTCGCTCCCGGCCCGGTTCAGGACTGGTACGGCTGCTGCTGCGGCTGCCCGTACGGCTGACCGCCCTGGCCGCCCGCACCCTGAGCCTGCAGCTGCTCCGCCTGCTCCTTGGTCACCTTCTGCTCCGCACCGCAGAAGGTGCACTGCGTCTGGTACTTCGTCGAGAACGGGAACAGCGGCACGAAGAACAACGTGAACTTCGTGACGCGCTTCCTGAGCGTGTGCGCGGAGGGATTGCCGCAGTGCCCGCACACCAGCGTCAGTATCGCGAGCTGGTACAGATATCCCTTGGTACCAAAGATGATCATGCTGTCGTTTCCTCCCGGGTCAACGCCCGCCGACACACCGTCGACGAGCAGCGAGGCGCGCTCACGAAGGACAGTCTCGTGCACGTCGATCTGTTCGGCGGAGGGCGTCCACATTCTCGCGGCGCGGAGGTGCTCCCTGCTGCGAGGTGCTCACCTTCGTCGTCTGGAACCTGATCTTCGGACCATGCGTCGTACAGGGCACCTCGTGCTCATGGATGTGGCGCGGGGACGGGGCCGGGCAGATGGGTGGGGCGTGGGGGAGCAGGCGGGCAGTCGGGTGGCGGTGGGGGCGAAGGCTGTGGCGGTCCGTCGGTGGCTGGGGGCCGTTGAGCGCCGGCGGTGGGGTAAGGACGCGGGAGGCCGGTCGGCCTGGGTGCGTGGGCGGGTTCTCGCGGTGCTCGCCGTGGTGACCGCTGGGCTGATGGCGTTCCACTCCGTGGTGCCCAATGCGGTGGGGCGACTCGGCAGCCTGCTGGAGACGTTTCTGCCCTGGCTCGGGCTGGCCGTTCCGTTGTTGCTCGTCCTGGCGCTGTTGCGCCGCTCGGCCCTCGCGCTGGTGGCCCTGCTGGTGCCCGTGGCGGTCTGGGGGAACCTCTTCGGCGGGCTGGTGCCGGCCGACGAGGACAGTGGCGCGCACGACATCGTGGCGGTCCAGCACAACGTCAGTGACGAGAACAGCGACCCCGAGGGCACCGCGAGCGGCCTGATCGAGGCTGCACCGGATGTCATCGCTCTGGAAGAGCTGACGCCCTCCGCACTGCCGGCCTACGAGTCGGCCCTGGCGGCGGACTACCCCCACCACGCGGTCGAAGGAACCGTCGGACTCTGGTCGAGGTATCCGCTGTCGGACGTCCGGCCGGTGGACATCAAACCGGAAGGGATCCCGGAGGGCTGGAACCGCGGTCTGCGGACCACGGCACGCACGCCACAGGGCGATATCGCGGTGTACGTCGCCCACCTGCCCTCGGTCCGCATCCGATGGAACGGCCTCAGTTCCGGTTGGCGGGACGAGAGCGCCGCTCTACTGGGTGAGGCTCTCGCCGCCGAGAAACTGGGCAAGGTCATTCTGCTCGGCGACCTCAACAGCACGGTGGACGACCGAGGGCTGGACCCGGTCACCGAGCAGATGGACTCGGCAGGGCGAAACCTCGCCTTCAGCTGGCCCGCGACCTTCCCCGTGTCCCGGATCGACCACGTCATGACCCGCTCGATGCAGGTCACCGCCATCCGCACCCTGCCCGCCACCGGCAGCGACCATCTCCCGGTCGCCGCCGGCATCAAGTCCGAGTCCTGAACATGCCGTCAGGCGATCAGTCCGTGAGCTGAACGGGCAGGCGATGATCCGGTTGTCCGTCCTTGGCGAGCATCGAATGGTCGTCAGCCACCGCGCGGTAGAGGGCGATACCGGACACGCCTCCCGCGTCTTGGATGTCCTCCGCCGTCCATACCCGGCCGCCGTGCGTGACCGACCGGCGGGAGAAGACTGCCAGCACCTCCTCCGTATCCGCCGCGTCCACCGCGGCAGCGACGGCGGACATGTACACCCCCTGACCGGTACCGATCGCCACAGAGGAGTCGAAGACCACGATGCCCACCTGAGGGCGTACCGCGATGTTGCGCGAGTGGGTGGCCTGCGGCGAGGAGACCCAGAAGAACTCGCGGTATCCCCGATGGGCGAAGTACACCGGGGAACTCCACGGCGTTCCGGCGTGGTCGGCGGTGGCGAGCACCATGTACCTGTTCGCGTCGCCGATGTCCCGTGCGACCTCGCCGGGTGATCCGCTGACTGTCATCTCAACCACTCCTGCGGTAGGTGAGTGTGAAGTCGTGCTCCCAGGTGGTCGAGTCGTCGTGCGAGGTCTCCCAGCTGCCGCGGATGGTGGTGCCGTCCTCGCCGACCTGCCCGGTGAACCGCTGCCGGAAGTCCAGTGGCGAGAAGTCCGGAGTCTCGCGCAGCAGTCGCCATACCCCGCCGGCAAAGCTCATCGCGTACAACCGGGCGACTCCCCGTGAGTCGAAGTAGTGCTGTGTGTACGCGCCCGTGTCCGGGTCGGCCGCGATGATCGCCATGCTGTCAGGGGCCTCGGCCACCGGGATCTCGGTGCGCTGGACCAGGAACCGTCCGTCCAGGGTCCACTCGAACACGCAGCGGGCGGCAGGCGTGTCCAGGCCGGGAAAGTCGGCCTCGACCACCCACTCGCCCGCCAGAACGTCCAGCCTCTCCAAGGCTTCCTGCCGTGCCGATCCGTCCATGGTGAACATCTCCTCCTTGTCGATCGCCGACGCACATCGGATGTAGGACGACCTCGGCGGGAGAAACTCATCGGTCCCGCACCGAGCGATGCCGGTCCGCCGTGCACGGGATCAGCGGGATCAGTCGACGAAGTCGGTGACGAGGGCGGCGAACTCGTCGGGCGTGGCCAGCCGGACGCCGAGGGATTCGGCCTTGGCACGCTTGGATCCGGCGCCCTCACCGGCGACGACCATAGTGGTCTTCTTGGAGACACTGGAGGAGGAGCGGCCACCGGCGCGTTCGATGAGTTCGTTCATCTGGTTGCGGCTGAGCTTCTCCAGCGGCCCGGTCATCGCACCGGTGACCACCACGGTCATCCCCGCGAGCGGACCGGCCGCCTCGCCCGCACCGCCCTCCTCGCCCTTCTCCTCGACGCTTCCCTCGCCGTTGTCCTCGCCGCTCTCCGCGGCCGGCTGGGGCGGGGTGGCGCCGGGCTCGGTCATGTTCACCCCGGCCGCGGCGAGTTTGTCGATCAGCGGGGCCAGTTCGGCCAGCTCGGCGACGATCGACGGGGCCTTCTCGGTGCCGATGCCCTCGACCTGCTGCATCGTCTCGGCGTCGGCCGCGCGAATGTGGTCCATCGTGGCGAAGTACCGGGCGATACGCCGGGACATGGACCGGCCGGTGCCACGGACCCCGAGCGCGCACAGCACCCGGGACAGCGGTCTCCTCTTCGCCGTGTCGAGCGCGGCGAGGAGGTTGTCGGTGCTGGTCTCGCCCATGCGCTCCAGACCCAGCAACTGGTCACGGGTGAGGGAGAACAGATCGGCGAGATCCTTGACCAGCTCCGCCTCGACGAGCTGGACGACCCGCGTGTGGCCCAGGCCCTCGATGTCGAGCTGGTCCCGACCGGCGGCGTACGAGAGGGCGGCGACCAGGTGGCAGTTGCGGCCGTTCTCACAGCGCCAGCGCTGCTCGCTGGTGTCGATGCCTGCCCCGCAGCGCGGGCACACCTCGGGGAAGACGATGGCCTGTTCGGCACCGGTGCGCAGATGGGCGACGGGGGCCTCGATACGCGGGATGACGTCGCCGGCCCGGTGAACCATGACGTGGTCGCCCAGGCGCAGATCGCGGCGGGTGATGTCGGCCGGGTTGTGCAGGGTGGCGTACGTGATGGTGGCGCCGTCGATCTCGACGGGCTCCAGCACCGCGCGCGGGGCGATGATGCCGGTGCGGCCGACGTTCCACTCCACCTCCAGCAGCCGGGTGATCTTCTCGACGGCGGGCAGCTTGTAGGCGATCGCCCAGCGCGGTGCGCGCGAACCGGATCCGGCGGCCTGCTGGTCGGCGGCCAGGTCCGCCTTGATGACGATGCCGTCGATCCCGAACGGCAACTCGGCCCGCAGCGCGGCGATCTCCCGCACCCGGTCCAGTACCTGCTCGGCCGTCTGCGCGACGATGCCGGGCACGGCGGTGGTCGCGGTGGTGTTCACCCCGAGCCCGGCGGCCTGCACCATGAGATCGCTGTGCGCGCTCTCGCCCAGCCGCTCCGCGAGCTCCGCCCCGGTGTCGGCGAGAGGCAGCAGGCCGTATCCGAAGAACGTCATCGGCACCGTGTAGGCGCGCTCCTTGGCCCGCAGTGTGCCCGCCGAGGCGCCGCGCGGGTTCGCGAACGGCTGCCCGCCGTGCGCGGTGCGCACCTCGTTGGCGTGCTCGAACTGGGCGGTGGTCATCAGGACTTCACCGCGCACCTCCACGGTCACCGGCTCGGCCAGTTCCTGGGGCAGGCCCTCGATGGTGCCGATCGCGTGCGACACGTCCTCCCCGGCCGTGCCGTCGCCCCGGGTGATCAACCGGTCCAGACGCCCGCGTGTGTAACGGGCCGCGATCGCCAGACCGTCCAGCTTCGGCTCGACGCTGAACCGCTCCGCCTCGTGCCCGATGCGCCGGGCCAGCGACGCGGTCCAGGCGGTGAAGTCCTCGGCCGAGAACACGTTGTCCAGGCTCAGCATCGCCACCGTGTGCGGCACATCCCCCTCCACCGCGCCGCCGGCGACCTTCCCCGTCGGGGAATCGGGCAGCACCTCGTCGGGATGGCCGGCCTCCCATGCCGCGATACCGCGCACCAACCGGTCGTAGGAGTCGTCGTCCAGCACCGAGGTGCCGCCCGCGTAGTAGGCGGCCGAGGCCTTCACCGCGTCCTCGACCGCCTGCGCGTAGGCGGCGGCATCCACGATCACTGCAACTGGTGTCGTCATGCCCGTTATCTTGCCTGCCACCACTGACAACGCCCCGGTGGCGGCGTACCGTCCACGCGTTCAGCCGCCTCGGTGGACCCGTGGTGCGCGGCGGGCGCACGGCGCCACGGCCCGATCAGGCTTGCGGCGCCTCCCGGCTGGCACAATGACGGCGCATCAGCCCCGAGTCGCCGCCGGAAAGGCTCCGTCGTGCCGCAGCAGACCGACACCGACGCAGGCTTCGCCGACCTTCTGGAGCCGTACCGCCGCGAACTGCAGGTGCACTGCTACCGCATGACCGGCTCGTACGACGAGGCCGAGGACCTGGTCCAGGAGACGTTCCTGAAGGCCTGGCGGAGCCGGGAGGCGTACGAGGGCCGGGCGAGCATGCGCACCTGGCTGTACCGCATCGCCACCAACACCTGCCTGGACCACCTGCGCCGCCACCAGCGCACCCCGCACCCGTACGAGCGGCTGCCCGGCATGGAACACGGCAAGGGCGAGCCGCCGACACGGATCGAGTGGCTGCAGCCGTACCCCGACGAGCTGCTCGCCGACATCCCCGCCGAGGAGGCGGGCCCCGAGTCGCAGGCGCTGTCGCGGGAGACGGTCGAACTGGTCTTCCTCGCCGCGCTGCAGCATCTGCCGCCGAGGCAGCGGGCGGTGCTGATCCTGCGGGACGTGGTGGGCCTGCCGGCCACGGAGACCGCCGGGCTGCTGGACCTGTCCACCGCCCCCGTCAACAGCGCCCTGCAACGCGCCCGGCCCGCACTGCGCGAGCACCTCCCCGCGGGCCGCCGTACGGAATGGGCCCCTGCGGCCGTGCCGACCCGCGAGGAGCTCGTTCGTCACCGGTGAGCTGAACACCCCTGGGTGCCCACGCCTTACGTCTCTTCCGCCGGGCTGCCCGGCCGCGTGGCGTAACGGCTGCGCATGGCATCGCCGGCCGCGGGCCCTGCCGCGAAGACGTAGTCGTCGCTGTCGTCGAGCCGGCGCCCGGTCCTGGCGTCGACGACGACGGGCTCGACCTCCTGGCCGCTGTGCGCGTCGACGAGGATCATGCTGCGTTCCGCCGTCGGAAGACGGGAGTTGCCCCACGCGGCCAGGGTGACGATCACCGGTCGCAGGGAGTGCCCGAGTTCGGTCAGTACGTACTCGTGGCGGACGGGGTTGGTCTGGTACGGCCGGCGTTCCAGCAGCCCGTCCGCCACCAGGGTCTTGAGGCGGGTGGTGAGCATGCTGGAGGAGATGCCGAGGCTCTCCTGGAACTGTTCGAAGCGGGTGTAGCCGTCGAAGGCGTCGTGGAGGATCAGCAGAGTCCACCACTCGCCGACGTGCTGCACCGTCGTGGACAGCGGGCACTCCCGGTCCTCCAGCCTGATCCGGCTTGCCACGGCGACCGTCCCTTCAGTTACTGCTAAAGTCGAAGTTAGTAGCTTCTATTTTAGCAGTTTAGTCGGGAGCGGTGGTTCACGATGCCCGCACCCGGACCCCGTATGCCCCCACCCGGAAATGGGACACCGTGACGACAACCCTCAGCGAATCCCTCGACGACCGGCGCGCCCTGGTCACCGGCGGCACCAAAGCTCACCGGCGCCGCCATCGCCCGACGCCTGGCCGAAGCCGGTGCGACCGTGCTCGTCACCGCCCGCAGCCGCCCCGACGACGTCGAGGAGAAGACCTTCGTCGGAGCCGACCTGTCCACCGCGGAGGGCGCCGCCCACGTCGTCGCGGAGGTGGACGCCCGTCTGGGAGGCGTCGACATCCTCGTCAACACCCTCGGCGGATCCGAGGCACCGGCCGGTGGCTTCGCGGCACTCGGCGAGGACGACTGGACCAGGGAACTGAACACGAACCTGCTGGCCGCCGTCCGTCTGGACCGCGCTCTCCTGCCGCACATGATCGCCGGAGGCAAGGGCGCGATCGTGCACGTCACCTCGATCCAGCGCCGCATGCCGCTGTGGAACGGAACCCTGGCCTACGCAGCCGCCAAGGCCGCCCTGACCACCTACAGCAAGGGCCTTGCCAACGAGGTCGCCCCGCAGGGCGTCCGCGTCAACGCCGTCTCGCCCGGCTTCGTCCAGACGTCCGCCGCCGACGACCTGGTCGCCCGGATCGCCCACGAGGCGGGCATCACCGAGGAAGCGGCACTGGACCGGCTCATGGACTCCCTCGGCGGCATCCCGCTCGGCCGCCCCAACCGGCCCGGGGAAGTCGCCGAACTCGTCGCCTTCCTCGTCTCCGACCGTGCCTCGGCCATCGTCGGCGCCGAGCACGTCATCGACGGCGGCACCACCCCCACCGTCTGACCCCGTCACCAACCATCACCCCCTCCACGAGGAGCGTCATGCACGACAACCAGCCCCGGACCATAGCCCTGGACGCCCTGCCCGAGGTGATCACCCGCTGTCTGACGGCTCACCGCGACCACGACACCGCCACCGCGGTCACGGCGTTCACCGGCGACGCCACGGTGGTCGACGACGGCCACACCTACGAGGGCGTCGCGGCGATCGAGGGATGGCTGGGCCGGGCCGCCACCGAATTCACCTTCACCGTCCAGCTCACCGACGCCCGGCAGACCGACGCGGACCACTACATCGCCACCCAGCACCTCGAAGGCGACTTCCCCGGCGGCACGGTCGATCTGCAGTACCGGTTCACGCTCCGCGACGGGCTCGTCGAACGCCTCGTCATCGAACCCTGAGCCCGCCTACTTGCCGCGCACCGCCCTTTGCCCGGAGGGCGGCCGCCGCGTCAGCACTTGGGGCGTTGTCCCGTCGCGATGAGTGCCTCGCCGAGAAGGCGAACCGCCTTCGGGCCGACTCCGTGCATGGCCAGCAGCTCGGCCTCGCTCACCTCGGCGACCTGGGCGAGCGTGGTGATGCCGACGTTGGCGAGCGCCCGAGTGGCGGGACTTCCGATGGCCCTGGGCAGGTCACCGACCTCACCGGCAGCCGCCGTCTCCGCGGCTTGTGCCCGCGCCGCCAGTCGCTCGGGCGCGTGCGCGAGCCAGGCGCGACGCACCCAGTGGGTGAGCTGCTGACCGTTGATGTCCCCGATCGGAATGCGTACGCCGATGGGCGTCGCGCCGCGGGTCAGCCGCTCGGCGGTCGCGTGCGCGGCGAGAACCTCGTCCGCGTCCGCCGCGGGGAGGTGCAACTGCACGTAGTCGTCCTTGCCCAACGAGGCGAACCGCTTGTCGCGCACGGTGAACGACTTCGTGCCGGAGCCGGTGCTTCGCTCCGCCGTCTCGGGGAGCGAGAGCGCCGTCCTGCGCAGCTGGGCGGGGCTGGTCATGGATGGGGGTCCTTACGCCTGTGGCTGGGCGCGGGCGATGAGCAGGGCCACGTCGTCGTGGTTGTCGGGGTGGTGGAGGGTGCTCAGGAGGAGGTCGCAGACGTCCTCCAGGGGGCGCGTGGGGTCGTCGAGGAGGCCCAGGAACGTGTTCAGGCGGTCGTCGAGGTCGTGCTGGCGCGTTTCGACGAGCCCGTCCGTGTAGAACACGAGCTGGTCGCCGGGATCGAGATCGAAGGTGGTCGTGGAGAAGGCGACGCCGCCCACCCCGAGGGGCGCCCCGGTCGGCAGATCGAGCAGTTCGGGAGGGCGGCCGACGCGGATGCGGGCCGGGGGCAGGTGCCCGGCGTTGGCGATCCTGCACTGGTGCCGGTGGGGGTCGTAGACGGCGTACACGCAGGTGGCGATGGACTCGTCCAGGCCCCCGGTGGTCTTGTCCAGATGTTCCAGGAGCCGGGCGGGATCGAGGTCGAGCGAGGCCAGCGTGCTCGTCGCCGTGCGCAGCCGGCCCATGGTCGCGGCCGCGTTGATACCGCTGCCCATCACGTCGCCCACGACGAGCGCGGTCTTGTCGCCGTCGAGGGGGAGGACGTCGAACCAGTCGCCGCCCACCTCGCCGGCCGCCCCCGCGGGCTGGTAGCGGGAGGCGACCTCGAGCCCGGCGGTCATGCGGGGGTGGCTGGGCAGCAGGCTGCGCTGCAGGGCGACGGCGGTGTTGCGGGCGTTCTGGTACCAACGGGCGTTGTCGATCTGCACGGCCGCACGGGCGGCCAGCTCCCGGGCCAGTACGAGGTCGTCGTTGCTGAAGGGCCGCGGATTGCGGGTCCGCTTGAGATCCAGCGCGCCGAGCACCTCGCCGCGCGCGACCAACGGCACCGCCAGGTACGAGTGGACACCCGCTCGGCCCAGCAGCACGGCCGCCTGGGGATCCTGGGCGATACGCGGCAGGTCCTCGTCCTTCACCTGCGACACCATGACCGGGCTGCCGGTACGTATGCACTGGGTGACGAGCCGGTCGGAGCCGTACCGGGCCACCTGTCCGTGAGGGGCCGCCTCGTCAGGGGCCTCGGTGGCGGCGTGATCGGTCCGGACGGCAAGCGTGCGGATCAGCGTGTGCTCGGTTGGACCGAGGTCGCTGCGGCGGCCTTCCACCACCGCCTCCAGCAGGTCCACGGACGCGATGTCGGCGAGCTCCGGCACGGCGACGTCGGCGAGTTCACAGGCGGTGCGGTCCAGCTCCAGCGTGGTGCCGATACGGGCGGAGGCGTCGGCGATGACCGTGAGGCGTCGTCGCGCTGTCTCCGCCTCGATCGCCGAGCGGTGCCGCTCGGTCACGTCGACGACCGAGACGGCGACCCCCAGCACGGTCTGCAGGGAGTCCTCCAGCCGGTAGTACGAGGCCGACCAGGCGTGATCCTCGTTCGGGTCGGCCGGGGTCCGGCCGACCGTGGGCTGTTCGACAAGCGGGACACCAGTGTCCAGGACCTGGCGCGCCGCGGACTCTATGGCCTCGGCGTCCAGGAACGGCAGGGCCTCGCGGATCGTCCGGCCGACGTGCTCCGCGGCGGAGATCCCATTGATCCGCTCCAGGGCCGGGTTGACCGACACGTACCGCAGGTCCCTGTCCAGGACCGCCAGCCCGATCGGGGACTGCGAGACCATCTGTACGGACAGCGCGACATCCCGTTCGAGGCGGTGCACGGTCGACTGATCGGCCGCGAGCCCCAGGGCGTAGACGCCACCGCGGTCGTCCAGGAGCCGCATGTTCCGGAACTCCACGAGCCGCGTGGTGCCGTCCTTGTGCCGGACGGGAAAACCGCCGGCCCAGCCCCGGCCGGTGTCCATGACGTCGGTGAACAGCTTCACGGCCAGGTCGATGTGCTGCTCGTGCACCATCAGCCGGGCCGCGTACTCGCCCAGCGCCTCCCGTGCCGTGTAGCCGAACAGTTCCTCGGCCTGCGGGCTCCACAGCACGACGCGTCCCTCGGTGTCCAGCACCACCGAGGCCACGCCCAGCACATCCAGCAGCGCGCTCGGCTGTAACGGCCCGCGGACCCGCTCGTCGTCGTCCGACACGGGAATTCCGGCTGCGCTCATTGCAGGCACCGCTTTCGCCCGTTTACGCGGCACGCCGTTCCCTGTGCCGACTGTCCCCTGTTCTATCGTGCCCACCGTTTCCTCCGGTGCCGTTCTCGTCTGCCTTCACCATCTCCCAACACAGCAGTGGTTGTCCGGCGAAGGCGTCACGGAAATGGCGGGGAGATCCGGGCGCGAGGCACCGCGCCGCGGCTCGGGCCACCACTTCGGCAGCGTGATCAGGGGCCACAGGTGTCACAGTGGTCACTGACCGCGACGGGAAGGTTGCGGGCGGTGTGGACCTCGGGGCGTGCTCCCGGTGGGTCCGTCGCCGCGAGGGTGTGGCGGATGCCGGCGGGCGCTGTGCTCGCCGGCATCCGGGAGGGCTGTCGAACCCGGTGGGTTCAGGCTTTGTCGGTCAGGGTCGCCCAGACCGCGTGGCCCCCGGTGAGCGCGGAGCGGTCGACTCCCCAGGTGTCGGCTATGTGCTGCACGAGGAGCAGCCCGCGGCCGTTCTCGTCGTCGGGGCCCGGATCGCATCGGGGGAGCAGGCGGCCCGTGCGGTCCTGGTCGTGCACCTCCAGACGCAGGCCCCCGTCGGCCGTGAGGTCGACGCCGCACAGAATCCGCGTACTGACCGTGTGCAGTACGGCGTTCGTGGCCAGCTCGGACACGAGCAGTACGGCGTCCGCACACAACTCGTCGGGCAGGCGCCACGCGGTGAGCCGCTCGCCCAGCGTGTTGCGGGCAACCTTGACGCTGGTCCGGTGTGCCGGGAGTTCGAGCCAATGGGCTGTGTCCGGGCTCGTGGAACCTAAGAGCCGAAGGGAGGGAGTCGTGTGGGGGGACACGGTGATTGCCTTCCAACAAGGAGGAGCGCTGGGCGAGTTGGGGATCACGACCTTCGGCTCCGTCCGGCGGGGTGTTCCGGCGGCCTGTGGTCCGAACGCTGGGTATCGCCAACTCCACGGGGCGTGGCGGGTGTTGACGGTGGTGCGCGCGCGTTCGGTGGGATCGCTCACAGAACTAACTATGGTGGTAGCTCAGTTCACGCTGCAACCGCCTCCCTGATAATTTCAGCAAGGCGATATCTGTCTGGTGCCATCAGCAAGTCGCTGTCAGACTCGTACTGGTGACAGTTCCTCAGGAGGTAGGGCGTGAGCGAAGCTCGGTCGGGCGCCGGCACCAGTGCACCCACTGTTCTCCGCATGATCCTGGGCAAGCGGCTGCAGGAGCTGCGGCAGGCCGCGGGCGTGTCGCTGGAGGACGCGGCGAAGGCCCTGCACGTGAAGCCGCTGACCATCCGCAGGCTGGAGAAGGCGGAGGTCGCGCTCAAGACCCTCTACGTGGAGAAACTGCTGCAGACCTACGGGGCCGCGCAGCAGGAGGTCGACGAGTTCGTCACCCTGGCCGAGCGGGCCAACGAGCCCGGCTGGTGGCACGCCTACCGCGATGTGGTGCCCGACTGGTTCAGCGCGTACGTGAGCCTGGAGACCGGCGCCAAGACACTGCGCACGTATGAGCCGCACTACGTCACCGGGCTGCTGCAGACGTACAACTACGCGCGTGCCGTGCTGCGCGGGGGCTTCCCCAACGAGAGCGACGAGGACCTGGGGCGGCGGGTCGATCTGCGGCTGCGCCGGCAGGGCCTGCTGGAGAGACCCGACGCACCCACGTTATGGGTCGTGATGGAGGAGACCGTACTGCACCGGATGGTGGGCGGTGCCGAGGTGATGCGGGAGCAGATCGAGCGGCTTCTGGAGGTCTCGGAGCTGGACCATGTGAGCGTCGACGTCGTGCCGTTCACCGCCGGGGCCCACGTCGGGGCCTGCGCCCCCTTCACCTACTTCCGGTTCGAGGAGCGGGAACTGCCGGACATCGTCTACAGCGAGATCCTCTCCGCCTCCGTGTACCTGGACCAGCGCTCCGACGTCGCCGGTCATCTGGAGGCGCACAACCGGATGTCCTTGCTCACCTCGTCCGCGGACAGCAAGGCCCTGTTGAACCGCATGCGCAAGGAGTACTCATGACCACCGACGGAAGTGTGTACAACGGAATGCCCGCGTCGGAACTCGGCGAGCAGGGTTGGGAGCGTCCGTGGAGCGGCCCCAACGGGGGGCAGTGCGTGGAGACGAAGCAACTCGCCGACGGCCGCGTGGCGTTGCGGCAGTCGAACGATCCCGCCGGTCCCGCGCTGATCTACACACCGCAGGAGATCGCCGCGTTCGTCGCCGGCGTCAAGAAGGGCCTCGCCGATCATCTGGCGGCCGGCTGAACCGCACCACGAACGGGAAGAATTCGGGCCCGCCCTGGCTATGGCCCGCCCGGCACACCGACGTACACCACTGAAGGGGCAAGAATGAGCAACTCCCAGGCCGCGCGGGACATCGACACCAGCAGGCCGCACTCCGCCCGTATGTACGACTACTACCTGGGCGGCAAGGACCACTTCGACATCGACAAGCAGGCGGCGGAGACGGTCGCGGCGGCCTACCCCGGCATCTTCGTGTGCGCCCGCGAGAACCGGGCCTTCATGCACCGAGCCACCCGGGTCCTCGCACGGGAGCACGGCATCCGCCAGTGGCTCGACATCGGCACCGGCATCCCCACCGAGCCGAACCTCCACCAGGTCGCCCAGAGCGTGGTCCCCGAGGCCAGGGTGGTCTACGCCGACAACGACCCCCTCGTCCTCAAGTACGCCGAGCGCCTCATGCGCAGCACGCCCCAGGGTCGCACCACGTACATCGAGGCGGACGCCAACGACCCCGAATCGCTCCTCAACGCCCCCGAGTTGGCCGAGGTACTGGATCTGGGCCGACCCGTTGCGCTGTCCCTGAACGCCCTGATGCACTTCGTCACCGACGCCCAGGACCCGTACGGGATCGTCGGCCGCCTGCTGGACGCCCTGCCCTCCGGCAGCGCCCTGGCCCTCAGTCACTGCACGCCCGACTTCGACCCGCCCACCTGGGAGAAGGTCACCGCGATCTACACCGGCGCCGGCACCCCCGTGCAGTTCCGCTCCCAGAAGGACGTCGCCCGCTTCTTCGACGGCCTCGACCTCCTCGACCCCGGCATCACCGTCGGCCACCGCTGGCGCCCCGACGCACAGGATGACAACGCTGCCACGGAGCAGCAGCCGACGGACGCCGAGGTCAGCCTGTGGACCGGGGTGGGCGTCAAGCCGTAGCGGGGCGGTGGGCCGTCAAGGTCCACGGGCGCCTACCGCTGTCGCAGCCACTCGGCCCGGGTGAGTTCGTACTCGACCTCGCCGTGCTCGGAGCCCGCGAGCGCGTCCGGCCAGTCCTGGGTGAAAGTACGGATGAAGGACAGGGCTGCCTTCTCCATCACCCGCCGGGATCCCGTGTTGACCGTCATGGTGTTCGCGGTGACCCGCTCGACTCCGAGGTCGGTGAAGCCCTTGTCGATGAGGGCCCGTGACCCCTCGGTGGCGTAACCGTGGCCCCAGGCGGCCTTGTTGAGCCGGTAGCCGAGTTCGACCACGGCCGGGCTGTCCTCGGCCAGCGGCCGGAACTCGAACCAGCCCAGGAACAGCCCGGTGCCCTTGTCCTCGGTGGCCCAGTAGCCGCGGGTCCCGAGGCACGGATGGTCGTGCAGGAGCCGCGGCAGGGTCTTCGCGCGGATCTCCTCGCGGCTCACCGGACGGCCACCGTTGATGAAGCGCATGACGTCGGGGTCGCCGTCCAGCGCGAGCAGATGGTCGACGTCGGCGTCGGTGAACGGCCGCAGCACGAGCCGGTCGGTCTCCAGGAAGATGCCCATGCCGTGATGGTCACCGCCGCCGGACGGTGCCGCCACCGGATTTTCGGGAAACCTGGCGCGCGAGGACCGACACGGACCCGGTGATGAGGACGGAGGGGTCCTCATCCTTCGACGGCCTTGAGGAGGTCGGCCCGTGAGGGTCCGGATGGCATGTGCCGCTCCACCTCGGGGACGAGCCGGGTGACCGCGTCGGTGAGGGACGGAGCGCGGAGCGCGTCGCGGGCGCCGGGCAGGAGATGGGCGGCCGCTCGTTCGGCGCGCAGCGCGTCGGTGTCGCGCCGGGCGAGCAGAGCGAGTGCTTTGGCGCGGCTCCAATCCGGGTTCCGGTAGGGGATCCCGGCCGTGTGTGTGTCCATCTCGGCGAGGCGGTGGCGGGTGTAGGCGGCGGTCTGCTCATAGATCCGTCCGAGGCTGCCCCTGGTCGCCTCGGCGAACCGGGTGACGAGTTCGACGGGGTGGTCGGTGCCCGTCCGCCGCAGGGTGTCCCGCAGGGGCAGGCTGTGCTGCAGGCTCATGGCCAGCCCGCGTCCCACCGTCGGCGTGGTGACGGCCCAGGCGTCCCCGACGGCCACCAGCCCGGTGACGAGGGGCTGTTGGGTGTCGTACAGGGGCCGTTTGCGGTCCGTGAGGCCGGCCATGATCTGGATGCCGTCGGTGACGGGCTTCCCGTCGAGCCAGCGGTCCGCGCCGGGGAACAGACGCACGGCGGCGGACCAGGCGCGTTCGTTCCGCAGCGCCCGCCGCAGCCGCTGGTCGTCGCTGCGGCCGATGAGACAGAGCGAGTACGTGCCGTGGTCGGCCGGGATGCGCAGAAGACCGAGCGATCCGTGCTCCACCACCGGGGGAAACCGGTCCGTCGGCATCGTGCCGTCGGCGGACCGGAAGTACTGGCTGTAGTAGGTGAAGCCGCGCCGGCCGGACTCGTCGACCGGACACGGAACGCCGATATCCCGTAGCCAGGAGGGGAGTTGGGACCTGCGCTCGGTGCAGTCGACCACCAGATCGGCCGCCGTGCTGCCCGCCTCGGTCTCCACACCGGTGACCTGGGGAACGCGTTCGCCGGACGCACCACCGTACGAGGTCCGCGGGCCCGGCGAACTGCGCAGTCCCCGGCAGACGGTGCCCCGCCCGATGCGGATACCCGCCCCCTCGGCGACGCGCGTCGCGGCGGACTTGAGCAGGGAACGCCGGGCGGCGAGGGTGTCGAACCGTTCGTCCCCGGCCACCATCGGACCACGGAAGCCCGGCTCGGGCGTCAGCACGTTCGTCCGGACGGCCCCCGCCTCCGTCATCTCCCGTACCAGGTGCGGGAGATGGGCCTCGGCCAGCTGAAGCCACCGCGCGAGCGGGAGGTGCGTTTGGCGCAGCTGGGCGATCCCGGGGCGCGCCCACTGCGACCATGCGGGTTCCGCGCCGGACGGCGGGGGGCTGCGGATCGCGCTCCAGGACGGTCACCTCGTGGCCGTCCTGAGCGAGAAGCAACGCTGTCTGCAGTCCGCCGAGCGCGGCACCGAGTACGACGACCCCTGCCATGGTCAGTTGTCCTCCTCCAGCCGTGAGTCCGTCGGTCGAGGCGGTTGCCTCACCATCCCCTGCCTATCCACGGCAGGGGATGGCTGGTCCTGAAGCGGCGCCGCAGACTTGAGCCATGAACGGAAAGCGGCCCCTCGGGGAGTTTCTGCAGAAACGCCGGTCCCAGGTGCGGCCGGACGACGTGGGGCTCCCCACGTACGGGGAACGACGGCGGGTGCCCGGTCTGCGCCGCGAGGAGCTGGCGCTCCTGGCCGGTGTGAGTTCCTCGTACTACACCAGGCTCGAACAGGGGCACTCCTCGAACGCCTCACCCGAGGTCCTCGACGCGATTGCCCGGGCCCTGGATCTGGACGACGCCGACCGCCTCCACCTGCACGATCTGGCCATGGCGCAGCGCCGCCCGGCCAAGCCACGCAGGGTGCCGCCCGAGCAGGTGGCGGCGTCGGTTCGTCAGTTGGTGTCGGCCCTGACCGATGTGCCCGTGGTCGTCCTCGGCCGCCGCTGCGACATCCTGGCCTGGAACCGGACAGGACACCTGCTGTTCGCGGGGCATCTCGACCCGGAAAGCCCGGACCGGCCCGCGGATCGGCCGAACATGGCGGAGCTGGTCTTCTGCGACGGCCATACGCGAGATCTGTACACCGACTGGCAGCAGAAGGCACGCGATGTGGTCGGAACGGTGCGCCTTGCGGCCGGCCGTCATCCGGACGACCCGAAAATGGCCTCACTCGTCGGCCGTCTCCTGCTGAAAAGCCATGAATTCGAATCACTGTGGGCCGACCACCGCGTTCGTGCCTGCCCGGTCGCGGTCTACACCATGCGGCATCCGTTGGTGGGCTCGATCGAGGTGACCCAGCAGACCCTCCAGGCCGAATCCGACCAGCGGATCGTCATGGTCACCGCGGCGCCCGGCTCGGCCTCCGCCCACGCACTCGCCCTTCTCTCCCGCACCGCGCATTCCCTGCCCGCACCGCACATTCCGGTCCCGACAGCGGGTCCGGCTCCTCGGTGACCTCACGCCGGAGAACCCTTATCTGATCCGGCATCAATCGCCCCGCGCAGAAACACTTTCGTCGCTGCGTTCCTTGTCATGCCCGAAAACCTGAAGGAATCATGAAGAAGAACCTCAAGAGCGCTGTTCTTGCCGCCGCCGCTGCCGGCCTTTCCCTCGTTACGGTCGCCACGGCGACGGAGGCGATGGCCGCCACCGCACCGCTGTCCCAGGCTCGGATAGTCACCCACTTCGACCTGACCCAGGGGCAGATGCCGGAGAACGCCGTCATCGAGCCGAACGGCTCCGTGGACGTCACCTTCGCCGCCGCCCGCCAAGTGGCGCGCATCGACCGGGGCGGCGCGACGCAGATCCTGGCAACCCTGCCGGCTCCCTCCGACGGCGGCGTCCACACCCCGGCGCTCGGCTTCCCCCTGACCACCGGGCTCGTCCGTACCGACGACGGGACTCTGTACGTCCTCTACGCCACCGGCACCGCGGACCTGACCGGCCTGTGGCGGCTGAGGCCGGGGCGCAAGGCGCCGGAACGCATCGCCGCCCTCCCCGCCGACGGCCTGCCCAACGGCCTTGCCTTCGATCCCCGCTCGCGCGCCTTCTACATCACGGACTCGGTCCTGGGCACCGTATGGCGAGTCCCCGCGAACGGCGGACGAGCGACGGCCTGGTCGACCGCGCCGGAGCTCGCCGCGCAGGGATTTCTCGGAGCCAACGGCGCACGCGTACACGAAGGTGCCCTGTGGGTGACCAACCTCGACCAGGGCACCGTGCTGAGCCTCCCCCTCCGCGGCGGCCACCGCGCGAGCACACCGACCGTCAGGGCCACCGGCCTTGAGGGCATCGACGACTTCGCCTTCACCGGCCGGGGCAACGAGATCCTCGCCGCGCTCAACGGGCCCGGCACGGTCGTGCGCATCGCGGACGACGGCACGCACACCACCGTCCTGGACTCCTCCGACGGACTGCAGAACCCCACCTCAGTGGCGATCCGCGGAAAGGACGTCTACGTGCCCAGCGCCGCCTACCTCACCGCCACCGACCCCAACCTGCTCCACGCCCGCCTGAACCGTCACGGTCACTGAGCGAGGCAGCGATGTGGGTGTCACACTCGCGGCCCCGGCGGTGTCTTCATGCCGAACAGGCCGACAGGCCGACGGACAAGGAGAACATCGTGACACTGCGCATTCCGAAGGCGGAGCTTCCCACCGAGTTCCGGGAGACCACGATCGAGCAGTTCGGTGCCGTGCCCGAACCCTTCGAGGTGACGGCGCACAATCCCAAGGTCGCCCAGGACGCCACGGAGATGGGTGGGAAAATAAGCCAGTGGGACATGGCCGACGAGTCTCTCAAGACGTTCGCGCACATGGCCGTCGCGGCACAGGTCGGCTGCAGTTGGTGCCTCGACATCAACTACTTCCAGGCGCTGAACAAGAGCCTCGACCTGACCAAGGCGAGCCAGGTGCCGCGCTGGCGGGAGTCGGACGTGTTCACACCGCTGGAGCGGGACGTACTGGAGTACGCCGAGGCGATGACCAGCACGCCGACGACGGTCACCGACGAGCTGTACGCGAGCCTGCTCGACCGGCTCGGTCCGGCGGCGATGGTGGAGCTGACCGCGGTCATCGGCTTCGCCAACATGTCGACCAGGAACAACACGGCGCACGGGATCACTTCGCAGGGCTTCTCCGACGCTTGCGGTGTTCCGCTGGCCGCACGCCCCGAGAAGTCCCGTGTGGCGTCGACCGCATGACGGAGGATCCGTTCGTCGCCCATCGCAGCCTGTTGTTCACGGTCGCCTACGAGATGCTCGGCTCGGCGGCCGACGCGGAGGACGTACTGCAGGAGTCCTGGCTGCGGTGGGCCGACGTCGACCAGGCGGCGGTGCGTGACGCACGGGCGTATCTCGTCCGGGTCGTCACGCGGCAGGCGCTCAACCGTCTGCGGGCGTTGTCGCGCAGCCGCGAGGAGTACGTCGGCGAGTGGCTCCCGGAGCCGCTGCTGACCAGCCCCGATGTCGCCGAGGACGTCGAACTCGCGGAGAGCGTCTCGATCGCGATGCTGACCGTCCTCGAAACGCTCGGGCCGACGGAGCGGGCGGTGTTCGTGCTCCGCGAGGTCTTCGAGATGCCGTACGGCGAGATAGCCGAGGTCGTCGGGAAGTCCGCGGCCACGGTACGGCAGATCGGGCGGCGGGCCCGCGAACACGTGGCGGCTCGACGGCCGCGGGTGCGGGTGAGCCGGTCGGAGCAGGAGGCCGTGGTGGAGCGCTTCCTGCTCGCGTTGCGCACCGGTCGGCTGCAGGAGCTGATGGAGGTCATGGCGCCGGACGTGGTCCTGATCGCCGATGGTGGTGGGATCGTGGCCGCCGTTCAGGCACCGATCCACGGTGTCGAACTGGTGGCGAAGCTGCTCGCGCGCACGGACCGGGTGGTCACCCCGTTCGAGACGACGGCCGTGTGGCTCAACGGAGCCCCCGCGGGCCGGGTCGAGGTCGACGGCGAGCCGGCCGCGGTGAGCCTCGTCGTGGACGGCGGGCAGGTCACCCGGATCTACCTGGTGAGAAACCCGCAGAAGCTGACACGGCTGGACGTGCAGTCCGAACTCGCGAGGTAGGCCTGCTGCGGTTCTGGTGTCGTGGGTGTTCCGGACGGTTCCCGACCGTCCGGAACACCCACGACCGTCTCGGTGAACGGCAACGAGGTGAACGGCGCCTAGTCGAGGCGTGAGACCTGGTAGTGGCTGATGTACCAGTCATCCTCCGCCCGCTTCACCACCACGCCGAGGCTGACGGTGAGCGTGGGCCGGTCGGAGAACGAGAAGTCCACGCTCAGATAGCCCAGTACGAGGTCGTCGGCGAGGTGTCTGGTCTCGACGATCCGGTACGCGGCCGTCAGGCCGAAGGGCTGGGAGTCGTAGTAGTCCGCGATGCCCTGGCGCCCCACACTGTAGGGGTGCAGTCCCTGGAAGATCGCGTCCTCGGTGAACAGGGAGGCGACCTTCTGCGGTTCGTGGCTGTCGACGGCGGCCTTCCACCGGTCGAGGACGCCGCGCAGGACCGACGCGGTGTCTGTGGTGCTGTTCATCGGGTTCTCCTTGCCGATGGGGACTGTTGGCACTGATCGGACCGACAGGCCCGAGGGGACCGTCAGTGACCCGCGCTCATGCCACCGTCGACGTGGAGGATCTCGCCGGTGACGAACGGCGCGTTCTCCAGGTAGATCACGGCGTCGACGATGTCGCTCTGCTCGCCCATCCGCCCGACCGGGTGCAGTGCCGCGAGGGCCGCATGGGTCTCCTCGGGGTGCATGGGGGTCCTGATGGTGCCCGGGGCGACGGCGTTGGTGCGGATGCCGCGGGTGGCGTACTCGATGGCGAGGGACTTGGTGGCGGACTGCAGGCCGCCCTTGGTCAGCGAGGCCAGCACGGAGGGGACGTTGGCATCGGCGTTGTCGACCAGGCTGGTGGTGATGTTGACGATGTGGCCGCCGCCCTGGGCGAGCATGTGCTCGACGGCCAGCTGGGTGATGCGGAAGAACCCGGTGAGGTTCACGCCCGCGATGGTGGCGTACTCGTCCAGGGTGTAGTCCGTGAAGGGCTTGGCGACGAAGACGCCCGCGTTGTTGACCAGGGTGTCGATGCGGCCGAACCTCTCCACGCCTGCGGCGATGACGCGCTCGGCGGTCGCGGGGTCGGCGATGTCGCCCTGGACGGTCACGATGTCCGCGTCGTCGGCGGGGGCGATGGTGCGTGAGGTGGCGACGACGGCGTAGCCGAGCTTGCGGTAGGCCTCGACCAGTCCGGCGCCGATGCCCTGCGAAGCCCCGGTGATGACGGCGACCTTCTGGTGCTGGGTGCTCATGATGACCTTCTCCGGTTATGGGTGTTGTGGGTGCGGATTCCTCGACCGATTTCCGACTAGTCAACCGGTCGACTATTTGGAATCTAGGCAGCCTCAGGAGGAGAAGTCAAAGGTCAGAGGCATGACGGCCAGGACCGGCTTCCTCCCAGCTGGTAGGGCTGGGCTCTCAGCGCAGGTCGGCGGGATGACGTTCGGGACGGCGCCTGGTGTCGGCGTCGGCTAGAGCTTGTGCGGGTCGCCGTCGGGCAGCCAGGCGACCGGGCCGTGGATGCCGAGGTCTCCGACTCCGTCGCAGAGGGCGTCGGAGACGGCGAGAACGGCGGTGCGGACCTCGCCGGCTCGCCGGACCAGGGACCAGGTCCAGTAGATCTCCGGTGCGACGACCGGGCGTTGGACGAGGTCGGGCGGCAGCGGGGTGGTCTGCCCCTTGGGGGAGTTGATGACCGGACGGCCGCTGCGGCGTACGTGGTCGAAGAAGGCCGGGCCGGTGATGCCGCCGTCGAAGATACGTGCCGCGTGGGCCCCGGTGTCGTGCGCCAGCTGCTCGGCGTAGGTGTTCCAGGAGGACCAGGAGGTGGTGTCGTCGTCGAGGAGGACGACGGTGTCCTCGGCGGCCACTTCGCCGGTGTCGTCGCCGGCCGCGACGGCGTAGAGCCGGTCGGCGCCGATGAGCCGGGCCTCCAGGCCGTGCCGCTCCAGATCCTCGGACCGCACCCAGCACACGGCGAGATCCAGGCTGCCGTCGGCGACCCGGGCGGCCTGGGTGTGCGAGGGCGCGATCCACGCGTCGATGTGCAGCTGGGCCACGGCGGATGTGCGGGCGGTGAGGTCTGCCGGCAGCCAGTTGACGTAACCCAGCCGTACGGGATCCGATCCGGACAGGCGGCGGGCGCGGTGCTGGAGATCGTCGGCCCGTTCCAGCAGCGCGCGGGTGTGGGGGAGCAGGGCCGAACCGGCCGGGGTGAGCGACACCGAACGCCGGTCACGGTCGAAGAGACGCACCCCGAGATCGCGCTCGAGCGCCTTGATCTGCTGGGACAGTGACGGGCCGGCGATGAGCAGCCGCTCGGCGGCCCGGCCGAAGTTCAGCTCCTCGGCCACCGCCACGAAGTACCGCAGTTGGCGCAACTCCACGCCCGCCACCCTACGTCCGGTAGGAGGCTGTACCTATCAGCAGCGAGGAAGCCGATCGTGGCGTCGGGCCTGGTGGCGGGCGGACGATGACGACCACAGGACGCGATCACCGTCGCGCCGGTCCGGTTCCCGCCGGACACCCCATCGAGCGGAGCAGGACCATGCGAGAGTTCCTGGTCGAGATCACGACCACTGTCCCCGAGGGAACCAGCCAGGACGAGGTCGACCGGCGACGTGCGGCCGAAGCCGTCCGTGCCCGGGAACTGGCCGCCACCGGCAATCTGGCGCGGCTGTGGCGCCCGGTCGGCGAACTGCGCAGCATCGGCATCTGGCGGGCCTTGGACGAGGAGGAGCTCCACGCGAAGGTGCTCGGCACGCTGCCACTTCGGCCGTGGATGACCTTCTCCGTCACCGCGCTCCAGTCCCACCCCAACGACCCGGGCGGGCCCGACGCCACGCCGTGACGGCTCACCCGCCTTGCGACTCGCGTTTGCACACCCTCGGCCCCCGCGCCCGCCTGCATAGCGATCGTGGAACCAGCGGGCATACGGCGTACGTTGGGACTCCATGCGGATCACGAAGTACACCCATGCATGTGTGCGGCTCGAACAGGATGGCCGGGTGCTGGTCATCGATCCCGGGACCTGGAGCGAGCCTGCGGCTCTGGACGGCGCGGACGCCGTGCTGGTGACGCACGAGCACGCCGATCACATCGACGTTCTTCGTCTGGCCGCGCTCGGCGTGCCGGTGTACGCCCCGGCCGACGCGGACATTCCACGGCTGGAGACCATCGGGGTGTCCTCCGGGACCGAGTTCACCGCCGCCGGCTTCCGCGTACGAGCCGTCGGCCGGCGTCACGCGTTCATCTACGACGGCGAGCCGGACTGCGCGAACCTCGGATACATCGTCGATGAGTCGGTCTACCATCCCGGTGACTCGCTCCACGTCCCTGAGCAGCCGGTCGAGACGCTCCTGGTCCCGGCCCAGGGGTCGTGGATGAAGATGGCGGAGGCGATCAGCTTCATCAAGGCGATCGAACCGCAGAGGGCGTTCCCGATACACGACGCCCAGATCAACGATCGCGGCCTCAACAGCGTCAATGTCTGGCTCGCCGAGTCGACCGACAGCGGCTACCGCTATCTGGCGCCCGGCGAGTCGCTCTGAACCGTCAGTGGGCGATGCCGTCGATGAGGTCCCGGGCGCCCTGGCGCAGCAGGGCGACGGCGACTGAGGTGCCGAGGGTGGCCGGGTCGAGGGGGCCGGCCCACTCGTGGGCGTTGAGCTGTGTCTTGCCGTCCGGGGTGAACACGCAGGCGCGCAGGGAGAGTTCGCCGTTTCGTGCGGCTGTGGCGTAGCCGGCGATCGGGGAGTTGCAGTGGCCCTGGAGGACGTGGAGGAACATGCGCTCCGCGGTGGCCTCGCGGTGAGTGTCCGGGTCGCCGAGTGCGCTGACGGTGTCGATGACCGTCGTGTCGCCCTCGCGGCACTGCAGGGCGAGGATGCCCGCGCCGATCGGCGGCATCATCGTCTCGGGGGAGAGGATCTCGCTGATCACATCGGTGCGGTCGATGCGCTCCAGACCGGAGACCGCGAGCAGCAGCGCGTCCGCCTCGCCGGCCGCGAGCTTGGCCAGGCGCCGGTTGGCGTTGCCGCGGAACGGCACACACTGAAGATGCGGGTGAGAAGCGGCCAACTGGGCGATGCGGCGCACCGAGGAGGTGCCGATCCGGGTTCCGTCCGGGAGCTCGTCGAGGGTGAGTCCGTCGGGGTGGATGAGGGCGTCGCGGATGTCGTCCCGCTTGAGGAACGCGGCGAACATGGTGCCTGCCGGCAGCGGCCGGTCGGCGGGCACGTCCTTGACGCAGTGCACCGCCAGATCCGCCTCGCCGGCCAGGAGCGCGGCGTCGACCTCCTTGGTGAAGGCCCCCTTGCCCTCGACCTGGGCGAGATCACCCATCCACTTGTCGCCGGTCGTCTTCACGGGCACCACTTCGGTGCGCAAGTGCGGGTAGAGCGCGGCGAGTTCGCCTTGGACGCGCTTCACCTGGGCCAGCGCCATGGGCGAGTCGCGGGAGACGATACGGATCAGTTCAGGGACGGACATGCCGACACGATAGACCCTTGAAGCCGCCGTTTCGGCATCCGCCGGAAGGTGCGGACGGCGTCGGCCGTGTCGCCTGCGGAAACAGCCGGCGTGCCGGCGCGCAGCCCGGCCCCCGGCCCGGGCCGCGCGCCGGCTCTCAGACCGCGGTCCGCTCCACGGGGATCCACAGCTCCGCGTCGGCGTGCGTGGCATCCTCCGACAGCCGGGTCCGCAGGATCTCGGGCCCGGGCCGGCTCTGGTACGGATTGGACGGGAACCACTGGGTGAACACGTCCCGCCACAGGTACTGGAGCGCCTGCGGGAACGGCCCGGAGTTCTCGAACACGGCCCATGTCCCGGCCTGGACGGTGAGCGCGTCCATGTCCTCGGGCACGGCGGCGTGGGTCACCACGCCGTGGTAGTAGTCGAGTTCGGTTCCCTCGGCGCGGCTCTCGTCCAGGTTGTCGCTGACCGAGATGATGCCTTCCGGTTGCTGATCGGACAGTTGCTCGATGCGCTGGATCGTCTCCTGCCCGATGCCCCGGATGAACCCGGCGATCGCCGGGTTCATCCCCTCATGTACAAGGGGGACACGTGCCTTCTTGCCCACCACACGGAATTCCTCCTTCTCCACGACCTTGTATCGCATGCTGCTGCTCCCTTCGACGACGAGTCGGAAGGACATCCGTGGCTGGGACTGCAGGCTCGCACCGACCCGCCTGGCCTCGCCGGGACCGACGCCGTGCATCGTGCGGAACGCACGCGCGAACGCCTCCCCCGAGGTGTAGCCGTAGCGCACCGCGATCTCCAGCAGTGTCCGTTCACCGGCCAGCACCTCGGCGCCCGCGATCGTCAGGCGTCTGCGCCGGATGTACTCCGACAGCGGAATCCCCGCCAGCGCCGAGAACAGCCGCCGGAAGTGGTACTCCGACGTCACCGCGATCCGCGCCAGTTCGGACACCTCGATGCGCTGATCGAGGTGGCACTCGATGTGCTCCATGGCCTGGTTGAGCCGCTCCAGCACCCCGGTCCCCTTCCCTTTCGATCACCAACGTTAGGAACGACCCACCCTGCCGGACCCGACATCCTGTGCCCGGTTCGGTCGGGTACGACGCCGGCCCCGACCGGCGCGTACGCGTCACTGCTGAGGGAGCCCGCGCACCGGATGCCTGCTCATGATCGAGACCCGGTTGAAGGCGTTGATGGTCAGGGCCACCCAGATCACGGCGGATATCTCGTCCTCGGTCAGGACCTGACGGGCGTCCTCGTAGGCGTTCTCCTGGGCGGTCGCGTTCGCGATGTCGGTGGTCGCCTCCGCCAGGGCGAGCGCGGCCCGCTCTTGTGGTGCGAACAGTTCGGTGTCACGCCAAGCGGGCAGTACGCCCAGGCGTTGTGTGGTCTCGCCGGCGCGCAGTGCGGCCTTGGTGTGCACATCGAGGCAGAAGGCGCAGCCGTTGATCTGGGACACGCGGAGGTTGATCAGCTCCACGAGGATGCGGTCAAGACCCGCGTCGGCGGCGGTCGTACGGACGGCTTCGGAGGCCTGGACCAGCGCGTGATAGGCCTTGGGGCTCTGTTTGTCGATGAAGACCCGCCTGCCCGCGGTGTCCGTCGTCGTGTCGCTCAAGCTGGACTCCTTCGGCGGGCCGTCCCCGGCCCTGATCGTTCCGTCGCGTACGTGTCGGGATCATCGTCCCAAACCTCGTGCGACGCCTGCTCCCTGGGGATTGAAACCGTTCAATCGTCTCCCGTCGTGGCTGCGGCGCACCGGGCCGAAGGCGCACCCTCATCCGACTGTCCGTCAAGAAATCCCTGCACACTCATTGACCCTTGTCTCGGGCGCCCCTACGTTCACCTACGTCCAGCGCCGTGAATCGATTCATCATTCTGCGTTAGGGGCCTGTAGTGATAAGTAGGAGGAACATCCTGGCGAGCGCGGCGGCCACGGTGGCAGGTGTGGCCGCCGGAGCCGGGCCGGCCGTCGCCGCTCCGGCGTCCACATCCGCTCGGGCGTCCGCGCAACGCGGCGCCCTGCGCGTCACCGCGCCGACCGTCGAGTACGTTCAGCACCCCCTGGGCCTCGACGCGCAACGCCCGCGCCTGAGCTGGCCGATGGCCTCGGAGAAGCCGGGTGCGGGCCAGAGCGCCTATCAGGTCCGCGTCGCCACCAGCGAGTCGCGCCTGTCCCGCCCGGATGTCTGGGACAGCGGGAAGGTCGTCTCCGGCGATTCGTCCCTCGTCCCGTACGCGGGCCCTCGACTCAAGCCGCGGACACGCTACTTCTGGTCGGTACGTGTCTGGGACGGCGACGGCGAGGCGTCCGGCTGGAGCGCGCCCTCCTGGTGGGAAACAGGCCTCATGGGCGCCACGCAGTGGTCGGCGGACTGGATCTCCGCTCCCGCGGCCCTCACGGACGCGCCGTCGCTCGAAGGCGCTGACTGGATCTGGTTCCCCGAAGGCGAACCGGCCAACAGCGCGCCCGCGGCGACCCGTTGGTTCCGTCGCACCCTCGACCTCCCGGCCGGAGTCACGGCGGCGACCCTGGCCATCACCGCCGACAACGTGTACGCCGTCTCCGTGAACGGCACCGAGGTGGCCCGCACCGATCTGGAGACGGATCACGAGGGCTGGCGCCGCCCGGCCGTCGTCGACGTACTCGCCCAGGTGCGTTCCGGCAGCAACGTCCTCGCGGTCTCGGCGGCCAACGCGACCGTGGGACCCGCCGGTCTGGTCGCCGTACTGACCGTCCGGACGCCCGCCGGCGAGCAGAGGATCGTCACCGACACCTCCTGGAAGTCGACGGACAAGGAACCCGCCGACGACTGGCGCGACGCCGGCTTCGACGACAGCGGCTGGCCGGCGGCGAAGAAGGCAGCCGCATGGGGAGCCGGCCCGTGGGGCAGGGTCGTTCCGGTCGTGTACGCCGCCAACCAACTGCGGCACGAATTCCGGCTGCCGCGCAAGAAGGTGTCACGCGCACGCCTGTACGCCACGGCCCTCGGCCTGTACGAGGCACACCTCAACGGCCGCCGAGTGGGCCGCGACGAACTCGCCCCCGGCTGGACCGACTACCGCGAACGCGTCCAGTACCAGACGTACGACGTCACCACGCTCGTGCGGCAGGGCGCAAACGCCATCGGCGCCTACGTGGCACCGGGCTGGTATGCGGGCAATGTCGGCATGTTCGGGCCCCACCAGTACGGTGAACGCCCGGCACTGCTGGCGCAGTTGGAGGTCGAGTACGCCGACGGCACGAGCGAGCGCATCACCTCGGGCACCCAATGGCGGGCCGCTTCCGGGCCGATCGTCTCCGCCGACCTGCTGGGCGGCGAGACGTACGACGCGCGCAAGGAGACCGCCGGCTGGACCTCGCCCGGCTTCGACGACCGGACGTGGCTCGCCGTGCGCGCCGCGGGAGAGGCCGCTCCCGACCTGATCGTCGCCCAGGTGGACGGCGCGGTCCGCGTGGCCAGGGAACTCCCGGTCAAGAAGGTGACGGAACCCAAGCCGGGGGTCTTCGTCTTCGACCTGGGCCAGAACATGGTCGGCTCGGTCCGGCTGCGTGTCGCGGGCCCCGCGGGAACGACCCTGCGTCTGAGACACGCCGAGGTCCTCAACCCGGACGGCACCCTCTACACCGCGAACCTGCGCACCGCGGCGGCCACCGACACGTACATCCTGAAAGGCCGTGGCGAGGAGACGTACGAGCCGCGCTTCACCTTCCACGGGTTCCGCTATGTGGAGGTGACCGGGTTCCCGGGCGCTCCCTCGCCGAAGGTCATGACCGGCCGCGTCATGCACACGGCGGCGCCCTTCACCTTCGAGTTCGAGACGAACGTCCCGATGCTCAACAAGCTGCACAGCAACATCACTTGGGGGCAGCGCGGAAACTTCCTCTCCATTCCGACGGACACGCCCGCGCGCGACGAACGCCTGGGATGGACGGGCGACATCAACGTCTTCGCGCCCACGGCCGCGTACACCATGGAATCGGCCCGCTTCCTCACCAAGTGGCTCGTGGACCTGCGTGACGCACAGACCGCCGAGGGTGCCTTCACCGATGTGGCGCCCATGGTCGGGACGGTCGGCAACGGCGTCGCAGGATGGGGCGACGCGGGCGTCACGGTCCCCTGGTCCCTGTACCAGGCGTACGGCGACCGGCAGGTGCTGGAGGACGCCTGGTTGTCCATCCAGGCCTGGTTGAAGTACCTGGAGAAGAACAGCACCGGCCTGCTGCGGCCGGCCAGTGGGTACGGCGACTGGCTCAACATCTCCGACGAGACACCGAAGGACGTCATCGCCACCGCGTACTTCGCGCACAGTGCGGACCTCGCGGCCCGGACGGCCGGGGAGCTCGGCAAGGCCCCCGCCCCCTACCGCGACCTCTTCGAGCGTGTCCGCAAGGCGTTCCAGGACGCCTATGTCACCGCCGACGGCAGGGTGAAGGGCGACACGCAGACGGCGTACGTCCTTTCCCTGTCGATGAACCTGCTGCCGGACGCCCTGCGGAAAGCCGCAGCCGACCGGCTCGTCGCGCTGATCGAGGCCAAGGACTGGCATCTGTCGACCGGCTTCCTCGGTACGCCCCGGCTGCTGCCCGTCCTCACCGAGTCCGGGCACACCGATGTCGCCTACCGGCTGCTCCAGCAGCGCTCCTTCCCCAGCTGGGGCTACCAGATCGACAAGGGCGCCACCACGATGTGGGAACGCTGGGACTCCATCGAGCCCGACGGCGACTTCCAGACACCGGACATGAACTCCTTCAACCACTACGCCTACGGCTCGGTGGGGGAGTGGATGTACACGAACATCGCCGGGATCTCGGCGGGCCGGCCCGGCTACCGGGAGATCGTCATCCGTCCCCGTCCGGGCGGTGATGTCACCTCCGCACGAGCCACGTTCACCTCGGTCCACGGTCCGATCTCGACGAGGTGGCAACAGCGGTCCGGTGGCTTCGTCCTGACGTGCACCGTGCCCGCCAACACGACCGCCGAGGTATGGATCCCCGCGGACGGTCCGGACGCGGTCACCCACACCCGCGCGACGTTCCTGCGCGAGGAGGACGGCTGCGTGGTGTACCGGGCGGGCTCCGGCAGCCATCGCTTCACCACGTAACTCGGGTCCTGCCCGGGCCGGTTGAACACGTCGGCGCGGGCTGCCCGGTGGCAGCCCGCGCCGCACGTCGAGGTCGTCGGTTACGAATTCATGCAGAGGACCGCAGCTCCGCGGTCACAGGACCCGGCGCCTACGGCCGAGCCAGGTCTGGGCCACCACCACGACGGCGAGGAAGGCGCCGCTGACGACCTGCTGGTAGGCGGAGTCGAGGGAGCCGATCTGGTTGATGACGTTCTGGATCACCTTCAGCAGGAGGACCCCGACCAGCGAACCGCTGACGAATCCGAAACCGCCGGACAGCAGGGTGCCGCCGATGACGACCGCCGCGATGGCCTCCAGCTCCATGCCCGAGCCGAGGATCGTCACGCCCGACAGCAGCCAGGCGGCGTTGAGCGCGCCGGCGAGTCCGGCGCACAGACCCGAAACGGCGTACACCGCGATCTTCGTCCGTGCCACGGGGGCACCCATCAGGGCCGCCGCGTCCTCGTTGCCGCCGACCGCGTACACGTACTGGCCGAATCTCGTGCGTCGCAGTACGACGGCTCCCAGTACGAACAGGGCCACCGTGATCCACACGGGCACGCCGATGCCGAGCAGTGAGCCCTGGCCGAGCGTCGCGAGGAACGAGTCCTTGCCCACGAGATAGGTCCGTGAGCCCTCGTCGGTGATCGCCAGCAGGATGCCGCGCGCGCCGAGCATGGCGGCGAGGGTGACGATGAACGGGGCCAGTCCCGACCGGGCGATGAGCAGCCCGTTGACCAGGCCGATCAGCCCGCACACCGCGAGCGGGAGCAGCAGGGCCACCGCCGAGCCGTACTGCGAGCCCCAGGCCGCCACCACGCCGCCGAGGGCGAAGAGCGAGCCGACCGACAGGTCGATCCCGCCGGTGACGATGACGAACGTCATGCCGAGCGCGACCACGGCGAGGAAGGCCGAGGACAGCGCCATGTTCTCCAGGTTGTCGCCGGTCAGGAAGGTGTCGAAGCTCAGCGACGCCACGACCATGGCCACCAGGAGGGTGACCAGGGCCCCGTGCTGCTGGGCGAGGGCGCTGAAGCGGTCGGCCCGCCCCGGTCCGAGGTCCTCGTCGGTGATCCGCTGGACGGCGTCGGGCTGCATGTCGGCTTCCGTGGTCTCGGTGGTCATCGCTTCCCCCGTTCGCGGGCCGCGTAGACGGCACCGACGATCACCACGGCCTGGGCCATCTGCGTCCACGACGGCGGCAGGTCGTGCTTGACGAGCGTGGTGGTCAGCAGCTGGATGAGGACGGCACAGGCGACCGTGCCGCCGATACGGACCCGGCCGCCGGACAGCGGAGTGCCGCCGACCACCACGGCGGTGATCGCCGACAGTTCCATCAGCGTGCCCAGTGAGGTCGGGTCGCTGGCCGTCAGCCGGGCGGTGGCGAGGACGCCCGCCGCCGCGGCCAGCGCGCCGGAGGATGCGTACACCACGATGAGGGCCCGGCGGACGGTCAGGCCGGCGAGCCGGGCCGCCGGCCGGCTGTCGCCGATGGCGAGCAACTGCCGCCCGAAGGTGGTGCGGCGCACCACGAAGGCCACCAACAGGGCCAGGGCGACGGCGATGAGGACGAGATACGGCACGCCCAGCACGTCGCCGGAGCCGAGCGCCGTCATGCCCGGATCGTGTACGTCCTTGAGCTGGGGGAGCAGAACCAGGGCGAGGCCGCGACCGGCGACCATGAGGGCGAGCGTGGCGACGATCGGCTGAACTCCCAGGTGGGCGACCAGTGTTCCGTTCGCGAGCCCGATCAGGATGCCGCCCGCCACCGCCACGAGAACGGCGGCCCACACCCCGTAGCCGAGGTAGAGGGACAGCAGCGAGGTGGACAGGGCCATCACGGAGCCCACCGACAGGTCGACGCCCTCGGTGCCGATCGCCAGCGCCACGCCCAGCGCGACGATGAGCACGGGTGCGACCTGGACGGCCTGGGTGCGGAAGTTCTCCGCGGAGACGAAGTGATCGGTGAAGGCGAAGTTGAAGAGCAGGAGTGCGGCGACGCCCGCGTAGACGCCGTACTCCTGGAGCAGGCGCAGCAGCCGGTCGCGGTCCACCCGGCCCTGCGCGAGCGTGAGTTCAGTCATGGTGGCTCCCGGCGGGTTCGGCCGCGATGGCCCGCATCAGCGCGTCCTCGGTGACGGCGTCGCCGGTCAACTCGTCCACCACCGCCCCGTCCTTGAGTACGAGGATCCGGTCGCTTCCCTCGATCAGCTCCTCGGTGTCGGAGGAGATCAGGAGCACGGCGAGTCCGTCGTCGGCGAGTTCGTCGATGAGTGCCTGTACCTCCGCCTTGGCGCCGACGTCGATCCCGCGGGTCGGCTCGTCCAGCAGCAGCACCTTCGGGTGCAGGGCGAGCCAGCGGGCCAGCAGCACCTTCTGCTGGTTGCCGCCGGAGAGTTCGCCCACCTTCTGGTGCGGGCCGGACGACTTGATGCGCAGCCGCTTCACGAAGGTGTCGACGATCCGGTCGATACGGGCGTCGTCCACCAGGCCGAACCGCGAGAGCGAGGGCAGGGCGGCCAGCGCGATGTTCTCCCGTACCGAAAGACCGGGGACGATCCCCTCGGCCTTGCGGTCCTCCGGCAGCAGGCTGATGCCGGCGCGGATCGCGGCCGGTGTCGAGCCGGTGCGCACGGCGGCGCCGCCGACCGAGACCCGGCCCGAGTCCGTCGGCAGTGCCCCGGCGACGGCCCTGGCCGTCTCGCTGCGGCCCGAGCCGAGCAGCCCGCCCAGGCCCACGACCTCGCCCGGGCGGATGGAGAGCGACACGTCCCGCAACTGGTGACGGACCGTCAATCCCCCGGCGTGCAGCATGGGTTCGGCCGACGCGTGGTGGGATCCGGTGAACTTGGTCAGGCCCTCGCTGCGGACCTCACCGATCTCCCGGCCCAGCATGAGCGAGACCAGACGCAGGCGGTCGAGGTCGGCGAGGCGGCCGGTGTGCACCACGCGGCCGTCACGCAGCACGGTGACCGAGTCGCAGATCTCGTACAGCTCGTCCATCCGGTGGCTGACGTAGACCACGGCGATACCGCGCTCGCGCAGCATGCGGATCACGTCGAACAGGGTGCGCACCTCACGCGGTTCGAGCGAGGAGGTGGGCTCGTCCATGATGACGACACGGGCGTCGATGGCGACGGCCCGGGCGAGGGCCACCATCTGCTGGGCCCCGACGCCGAGTTCGCGCAACGGGCGGCGCACGTCGACGCGGATGCCCAGGCCGCGCAGCGCCTCGTCCGCCTCCCGGTGCATGCGCCGGAAGTCGATCAGACCGAGCCGGCCGCGGGGCTCGCGGCCGAGGAGGAGATTGCGGGCCACGCTCATCAACGGGACGAGGTTGACCTCCTGGTAGATGGTCGAGATGCCCGCCTGCTGGGCCTGCAGAGGTGTGGTGAAGCGGACCGGCGTGCCGTCGTGGACGATCTCGCCCGCGTCCGGCCGGTAGACGCCGGTGAGTACTTTGATCAGGGTCGACTTGCCCGCGCCGTTCTCGCCGACGAGGGCGTGGACCTCCCCGGCGCGGGCGGTGAAGTCCACGTCGGACAGCGCCTTCACGCCGGGGAAGACCTTGGACACGCCGGTGACAGCGAGCATCTCAGTACGCCTTGGTGAGGTCCGACTTGGCGTTGGCCTCGGTGTACGCGCTGTCCTTGATAACGATGTCCTGAGCCACTTCGGCGCCCTTGGTGAAGGTGTCGAGAGTCTGGAAGGCGAGCGGCCCGAAGCGCGGGTTGGACTCGATGACGCCGCTGATCCAGCCGTCCACGATGCCCTGCACGGCGTTGCGCGTGCCGTCGATGGTCACGATCTTCACGGCGCCCGCCTTCTTGCCCGCGCCCTTGAGGGCGTTGACGGCGCCGAGGCCCATCTCGTCGTTCTCGGCGTAGATGCCCTTGATCCCGGGCTTGGACTGGATGAGGTTCTCGGTGACCGACTGGCCCTTCTCGCGGGCGAATTCGCCGGTCTGCTGGAACACCACCTTGAGACCGGGCGCCTTGTCCTTGATCCGGTCGATGAAGCCCTTGGTGCGCTCCGTCGTGACGTTGTTGCCCGCGGAACCGAGCAGGATGGCGATGTCACCCTTGCCGCCGGTCGCCTCGATCATCTCGTCCGCGGCGCGCTTGCCCTGCTCCACGAAGTCGGAGCCGATGAAGCTCACATAGTCCTTGCAGGCGGTGGCGTTGATCTTGCGGTCCACCGTGACGATCGGGATGTGCTTGGCCGCCGCCGTACGCAGCACGGGTTCCCAGCCGTCCGAGTTGAGCGGCGCGATGACGAGCAGGTCGGCGCCCTTGGCGATGAGGTCCTGGACGTCGCTGATCTGCTTGGAGAACTGCGACTGGGCGTTGGCGGTGAGGAGCTTGACGCCCCGCTTCTTGGCCTCCGCCCTGATGGAGGCGGTCTCCGCGATCCGGAAGGGATTGGCCTCCTTCTCGGACTGGGAGAAACCGACGGTGGCGCTCTTGAGGTCGAGCTTCTCGCCGCCGTAGGCGTCGATGGTGCAGGCGGGCCCGGATCCGGCACTGGGCGAGGCGACCTGCTGGCCGGAGTCACCCTGCTGGGGTGCGGCCTTGTCGCTGTCGGAGGCGCCCTCGGACTTGGTGCATCCGGTGGTCAGGACCAGGCTTGTCAGGAGGCCGGTGGCGAGGAGGGTTCGAGCGGAGGTACGACGGAGAAGTGCGGTGGGCTTCATGGGAGTTCCCCAAACGGCGCGGCCCCGGCGCTGAGAGCGCTCCCGGGGAGTTCGGCACTTGCGGTCAACATGGCGTGCACGTCGTTCAGGGGAGTTTTTTACATCGTTGGAAGGAGGCTGTAAAGCCTTCCGTCCGAAATCTCGGCCAGTTGGTCCGGACCGTGGTCAGCGTCGTCCGAGGGTGCTCTCCCGCTCCACCAGCCGGTATTCCGCGGTGAGTTCACGTCCTCCGGGATCCTGACGGCCCGACAGGCTGCGCAGCAGTGAGCCCATCGCGAGGCGGGCGATGGCCTGCTTGTCCGGCGCGATCGTGGTCAGCGAGACGGCTCCGAAACGGCTCTCGGCGATGTCGTCGAAACCCACCACGGCGACGTCCCACGGCACCCTGAGTCCACGCTCGTGCAGCACCCGCATGGCGCCGATCGCGATGAGGTCGTTGTACGCGAAGACGGCGTCGGGCCGGATGCCCGAGTCCAGCAGCCGCGCCATGGCCCGGGCCCCGTCGTCCCGGTCCCAGCCGTCGACGGGCACGACCATGTCGTCCGTGGTCGGCAGGCCGGCCGCCGTCAACTCCGCCCGCCAGCCGTCGAGTCGCAGATGGGCGGGGCGGTTCGCGGAGTCGGTGCGGGCACCGAGGTAGGCGATCCGGGTCCGGCCGCGGCCGATCAGATGGCGCACCGCCTCTCGCGAGGCGGCCACGTTGTCGATCGCGATGTGGTCGAACGGCAGGTCGTACTCGCGCTCGCCGAGCAGCACCAACGGCACGTCGTCGGCCCGGCCGTGCAGGTCCTCGGCCTCCAGCTCCAGCGGGCTCAGGATCAGCCCGTCGATCACCCGGGCCCGGAAACCCTGGCTGACCAGCAGCTCCTGCTCACGGTCGCCGCGCGTGTGGTCGAGCAGAACCGTGAACTCGTGCTGGGCCGCCGCGTCGATCACCGCGCCGGCGAGTTCGGCGAAGTAGGGATTCCCGAGCTCGGGAACGGCGAGCGCGATGATCCCCGTACGGCCCTTGCGCAGATGGCGCGCGGTGAGGTTCGGCCGGTATCCGAGCTCGTCGATCGCCTCCTGCACCTTGGCGCGCATCGCCGGTGTGACGTGCGGATAGTTGTTCACGACGTTGGAAACGGTCTTGATCGAGACGCCGGCCCGTTCGGCCACGTCCTTCAGGCTGACCCGCAAGGGATCTCCTCGGCATCGACGGGGGCTCCGCGACCGGAGCTTTGTCATGGACCTGGACAGCGGCCGGGAGCCGTGCTCTCATGCCAACTGCCTCTGCTTCCAACGTTGTACAGACTGAAGCACCGAGCCGCCACCCTTCCTCAACCAAGGAGGATTCGTGCGCATCAGACCGTTCACACACAGCCTCGCCCTGCTCGTCGCAGCGGTGCTGGGTGCCGCGGGACTTGCCGCAGCACCTGCCGCGACGGCCGCGGAGGATCCAGAGATCCACGGCCTCAAGGGTGAGTACTACACCCAGTCCGCCCCCGGCGCCTTCGACTTCCACGAACTCAAAGCCACCGGATTCGACCCGCAACTCGACTTCGACAACCTGGAACCCCGTCTGCGTTCGGCCACCGGTCGGTCGGACGACGTCTCCGTCCGCTGGACCGGCCGGATCGTGCCGGAGAAGACCGGTCCCACCACCTTCTCGATCATCGGCGACAACGGCTTCCGCCTCTGGGTGGACGGGAAGATCGCCATCGACCACTGGGTCGACGACTGGGACCGCGAACAGACCAGCCAATCGGTGGAGTTGACCGCCGGCAAGGCCTACGACATCAAGATCGAGTACTTCGAGCGCTACGGAGGCTCCAACCTCCACGTGCGCTGGACGCCGCCCGGCGGCACCAAGACCGCCATCCCGCAGTCGGCCTTCCTGCTGCCCGCGGGCTACGACTACAACGGGGCCATCGCCGCCACGGTCCTCAAGGACGGCCGTACCCTGCGGCTCGACTTCGCCCAGGCACTCGCGGCCGCCCCGGCCGGTCTCACCGACCACCTGGACGCCGTGATCGGCGGAGCCACCTGGCCACTCGGCCGGACGCGACTGGATCCGGCCAACCCGAGATCGCTGCTGGTCACGCTCAAGGAACCCGTGGTCGGCAACAAGACCGGCACAGCGCGAGGCGCCGCAGATGTGCGCTACGACGGATCGGGTGGCCTCTCCGGCAAGGACGGCAACGTTGTCAAGGCCTTCTGGAGCAGCGGCGCCAACAAATCCACCTACCAGCTGAGCACCCCGTGGGGCGAGAAGGTCACCCCGGCCAACGCCCACCGCGAGTACCCCAGGCCGCAGCTCACCCGCAGCGACTGGAAGAACCTCAACGGCAGCTGGCAGTTCGCCGCGGCGAAGGCGGGCGAACAGCCCCCGGTGGGGCGGAAACTCGCCGAGAAGATCCTCGTCCCGTACCCCGTCGAGTCCCAGCTGTCGGGCATCGAACGACACGAGGACCGGATGTGGTACCGGCGCACCTTCACCGTCCCGTCCGACTGGAAGATCGGCTCCGCCAAGCGCCTGCAGCTCAATTTCGGCGCGGTCGACTGGCGCTCCGAGGTCTACGTCAACGGCACCAAAGTGGCCGAACACAAGGGCGGCTACGACAAGTTCAGCGCCGACGTCACCGACGCCCTCAAGCCCGGCCGCACCCAGGAGCTGATCGTCGGCGTCTACGACCCGACCGACGCCGCGAGCGGCGAGAACCCGCCCATCGGCAAGCAGCGCCTCGACCCCAGCGGCATCTGGTACACCCCGTCCTCCGGTATCTGGCAGACCGTGTGGATGGAGCCCGTCGCCACCGACCGCGTCGACTCGCTGAAACTCACCCCGGACGCCGGCGCGGGCACCCTCACCGTCGAGCCGCAGGGTGTACGCCCCGGACTCGCCGTCACCGCGACCGCGTACGACGGCAAGCGGAAGGTCGCCACCGTCACCGGACGCACCGGAAGCCCGCTCACCCTGAAGATCAAGAACCCCCGGCTGTGGTCGCCTGACGACCCCTTCCTGTACGACCTGAAGGTCAGCGTCGGCGCCGACCGCGTCAACAGCTATTTCGGCATGCGGTCCATCGCCGTCGAGAACGTGAACGGAACCCCGCGAACCGTCCTCAACGGCAAGCCGGTCTTCATGATGGCCACCCTCGACCAGGGGTTCTGGCCGGACGGCCTGAACACCGCCCCCAGCGACAAGGCCCTGGCCTACGACCTGAAGATGCACAAGGCGATGGGCTTCAACTCGGTCCGCAAGCACATCAAGGTCGAACCCGACCGCTGGTTCTACTGGGCCGACCGGCTCGGCCTGCTGGTGTGGCAGGACATGCCGGCCATGACGGCGGGCGTCAACCCGTCCACCGAGGCCCGCGCCCAGTACGAACTAGAGATGAAGCAGATGATCGACGAGCACATCAGCAGCCCGTCCATCGTCATGTGGGTCACCTTCAACGAAGGGTGGGGCCAGTACGACGTGGGCCGCATCGCCACACAGGCCAAGGCCTGGGACCCGACCCGCCTGGTCAACAACCAGTCGGGCCTCAACCTCGGCGCCGACGGCGGCACCGGCGACATCATGGACGAGCACGGCTATCCGAGCCCCGCGCTACCACCGCGCCCGGACGGCAAACGGGCCACGGTCATGGGCGAGTACGGCGGCCTCGGCCTGGCTGTACCCGGACACGCCTGGTCGGTGCAGCAGTCCTATGTCGACGTCGACCCGGCCACGTACACCGACGACTACCTCACCAAGCTCGCCGAGGTGCGCGCCCTGGCCTGCAAGGGTGGCAACGGCGCGGTCTACACCCAGATCGCGGACGTCGAGGGCGAGCTCAACGGGCTGATCACATACGACCGCAAGGTCGTCAAGCCCGATGTGCCACGGGTCAAGGCGGCCCACGAGGCACTGATCAACGACGTGTCGCGGCCGACTCCCGCCGGCTGCGCCTGACCCGGACCGCCCGGCGAACGGCTCACCGCCGCTCGCCGGGCGGCTTCTCCGGTTCCACGACACGGCGAGTGCGCTGCTCGCGGGCGGCGGGATCGGAGGCGTACGGATCACGGGCGGCGGGGCTGAGGGGTGGATGGATCACGCGTCATGGGAAACGGACCGTGACGGCGAGGCCGCCCGCCTGGCCGGGCTCGGCCGTCGCCTCGGTTCCGTGGGCCTCGGCGATGGAGCGGACGATGGCGAGGCCCAGCCCGTGGCCGGTCGTGCCGACGCGGTCCTGGGCGAGACGGCGGAACGGCTCGAAAAGGTCCGGTACCCGGTCGGTGGGCACCGGAGGCCCGGTGTTGGCCACGGTCAGCGTGCGGCCGTCGAGCCGTACCCGGACTCGGCCGCCGGGGTGGTTGTACTGAATGGCGTTGCGGACGAGGTTGGTCAGCAGGTGGCGCAGCAGTACCGGATCACCGAGGACCTTCAACTGCCGGTCTGCCGACACCTCTACGTCCACTTGCCCGCTCCTGGCCTGCGGGGCGAGCTCGGCCGCCACCAGCCGGGCCGCGGCCGACAGGTCCACGGTCTCGGTCTCTTCCAGGCCGCGATCGCTGCGGGCGAGCAGCAGCAGCGCGGTGATCAGCCGCTCGGCCTCACGGTTGGCGGTGAGCAGATCCTCGCGTACGTCGGCGAGACCCTCGGGGAGGGGATCGGCGAGGCCGACCTCCAGGCTGGTGCGCTGGACCGCGAGGGGAGTTCTCAGTTCGTGGGAAGCGTTGGCGACAAAGCGTCGCTGGCTCTCGAACGACTTCTCCAGTCGGTCCAGCATGGTGTCGAACGTGTCGGCCAGGCGGTGGAGTTCGTCGTCGGGACCGGTGAGCGCCAGCCGCTGATGCAGGTTCTGCTCACTGATCCGACGGGTGGCCTCCGTCATCGCGGCGACCGGCCCGAGCGCCCGTCCGGCCAGCCACCGGCCGACCAGTCCGGCCAGCAGTGCCATGACGAGCAGCCCCACGGCCGACCAGAGGACCATCTGTCGCAGGGCCGTGTCCTGCACGGCCTGTACGGTCTGGTCCATCTGCCGGATCATGGCGAAGTCGTCGCGAGGCCTGACCAACGGTGGCAGAGTTCCCTGCGGATCCGTGGGTTGCGCGCCCACTGTGGCGAACCCGCCGCCGCTCGGCACTTCGCCCTTCCTGATCTCGATTCCCTTGACCTGCTGGGCCGTTCCATAGCGCGCGAGCAGCACCACGAAGGCGAGCAGGGCCGCGCCGGCGAGCAGGAAGAGCACGGAGAAGGCCACGGTCAGCCGGGCACGGAACGGCATGCCCCGCAGCAGCGCCCGCGGGTTCAGTCGCACAGCCGGTATCCCTGACCCTTGTCGGCGGTGATGAGGCCGGGGTCGCCGAGTTTGCGGCGCAGCCGGCTGACGACGGCCCGTACCACGCTGGTGCGCGGGTCGAGGTTCTCGTCCCAGAGGGTGCGTACGAGTTCGTCGTGCGGCACCGCCACCCCCTGGGCCTCCATCAGCAGTTGCAGGACCGCGAACTCCTTGGGTGTCAGTTCCAGCGGCCGACCCTCCACGGACACCTCGTGCCGTGCCCGGTCCAGGGTGATGCCCTCGTGTCGCAGCGCGAGCGGTGGCGACTTGGGGACACGGCGGCCGAGCGTCCGAATGCGGGCGACCAGCTCGGCGAAGTCGAAGGGCTTGGCCAGGTAGTCGTCCGCGCCGAGCGTCGTGAGCCCGTAGACCCTGTCCGTGAGCTCGCCGGCCGCGGTGAGCATCAGGATCCTTGGCGGGTCGGTGAGTTCGCGCAGCCGTCGGCACACCTCGTCGCCCGTCATGACCGGCAGATCGCGGTCGAGGACCAGCACGTCGTACTCGGTGAGCAGGCACATCCGCTCGGCCTCGTCACCGGAGACTGCGAGATCGACGGCCATCGCCTGCCGACGCAGACCGGTGGCGATGGTGCGGGCGAGAACACGATGGTCCTCGGCTACCAGAACTCTCATGCGCCCCATGAAACCCGGCGCGGCATTGCAGCGGAGTAAGGACAGTGGCCTCAGCGGCACATCCACGACATTGCACGGACTGCGCCCTTACGCCCCTGTAACGCGCTTATCCCGCTGCAAAGTGCGCCCTGCTTCTGTCGTGGCCATGAACTTCGTCAAGCGCGCCGGGCTGAGCCTGCGTGCCAGGAAAGTCAGGACCGCCGTCCTGCTGGGGATCTTCGTCGTCATCTGCACCCTGCTGCTGGGCGGCTTCCTGCTGCAAGGCGCCACCGCCCGTCAGGAGGCGGACGCACAACGGACGATCGGCGTCGACGTGACCCTGAAGGGCAAGGACCTCACTCCGGCGCTGGCGGACCGGCTCGGGTCGTCGCCGCAGGTGCACCGGTACAACCCGCGGCTCCCGATCGAGGCCGGGGCCCGCGGCATCGAGCCGCTGGAGTCCGACGTCCCGAGGCCTGGCGGCAACCGCGCCGGGGCGAAGACACCGCGTCCCCTCTCCCTGACACTGAACGGCGTGCGGGACTCGGGCCTGCTGCTGCCTTTCTCGTACGGCTCGAACAAGATCACAGCGGGGCGTGGGATCACTCCTGGGGACGCCGACCGTCGGGTCGCCGTGGTCGAGCAACGGCTGGCCGAGAAGAACGGGCTCAAGGTCGGCGACAGCCTCCGCGCGAAGTCCGCCGACGGCAAGCGCACCGTGCCGCTCACGGTCGTCGGGATCTACCGCGACTCGACGCCCGACCCGACGAGGTGGACGCCGCCCCACCTGCTGCCCGGCAACACGCTGTACGTACCGGTCCGCACGGTTCAGCAACTGGGCCCAGATGTCGAGGACTTGGCCGAAGCGGTCTTCAGGATCGGCGCCCCCGAACAGGCCGAGCAACTGCATACCGAGGCCCGGCGGCTCCTCGGCACGGAGTCGTTCGACTTCCACGTCAACGACAAGGCGTACAAGGACCAGGTCCGTCCGATCCAGCGGGTCGGTACCTTCGCCCGGCTGATCGTCCAGCTCATCGCCCTGGCCGGGGCGCTCATTCTCGGGCTCATCGTGATGCTGCAGATCCGGGAACGCCGCGACGAACTCGGGATGCTGCTTTCGCTGGGCGAGAAGAAGTGGAAGCTCATCGGCCAGCACACCGTGGAAGTCGCCGCCGTTGCCCTGCCCGCGGTGGCCGTCGCCGCCCTCGCCGGTCAGATCGCCGCCCAACAGGCGGGCGACGCACTGCTGGGCCACCAGGAGTCCACGTCCTCCCCGGGCCCCCGATCCCCGGACACACCGGCCGACTCGCCGGAGATGCGTGTCCAGCCGTCCGACCTCGGCAAGGTCGCCGGCATCGGTCTCGGCATCTCCCTGGTCTCCACCGTCGTCCCCGGCATCGGAATTCTCCGCCTCCACCCCCGCTCCATCCTCACCGACAGCGAATAAGCACCGCACGACACAGACCGGGAGAGCCGACCGACATGAACTTCGTCAAACGCGCAGGGTTCAGCCTGTGGTCCCGCAGGGGCAGGACCCTGATCACCCTCTGCACCTTCCTCGTCATCTCCGTGATGGTGCTGGCCGGTGTACTGATCCAGGACGCGACCGCCCAGGCCAAGAACGAGGCCAAGCGCTCCGTGGGCGCCGAGGTCAACCTGGGGATGGACCTGAGCGGCCAGAACGCCGCAGGTGGTCTGGTGGCCCCTCAGATCAGTGCCAGAACGGTGGAAAAGCTGGGCGCGTCCACGCTGGTCCAGAAGTACAACTACTCCATGTTCGACCGGGGCGTCGTCAAGGGCGGCACCGAGCTGGTCACCGGGGGAGAGGACACCAAGGCCCCCGGCATGGGTCCCGACGGCACCCCGACCATCGGAGTCCTCGACACCGCGCTCCTGCCCGACTTCCGCAGCGGGAAATTCCAACTCCTGTCCGGAGCGCACCTCACCGCCGCCGACAAGGACAAGCACCTGCTGCTGATCGAGGAGAGGCTGGCCCGGAAGAACGGCCTCAAGACCGGCGACAAGATCACCCTGGGGGCCAACGAAGGCTCTGCCACGGCGGAGTTCACAGTGGCCGGCATCTACCGCGACCCGCGACCCAGCTCCGAACCCGAGCCCGAGCACTTCGTCGACCCGGCCAACATGCTGTACGCGTCCATCGGCGGCTTCGCCGGCCTCAACGCCACCAAGGGCGCGTCCCTCCAGGTCAGGAATGCGACGTTCCTCCTCCAGGACGCCGAAGACCTGGAGCGGTTCAAGGAGGAGGCCGAGCGGATCGCGGGGTCCGAGCTCGACGGCTTCAAGCTGGACGCGAACGACAAGGCGATCCGGCAGATGACGGGCCCTCTGGACAGCATCGGTTCCACCGCCACCCTCGCGATGTGGCTGATCGGCATCGCGGGCGCCGCCGTGCTCGTCCTCCTCGTCAACCTCGCGGTCAAGCAGCGTCGCAAGGAGTACGGCGTACTTCTGGCCATGGGCGAGAAGAAGTGGAAACTCATCGCCCAGCAGGCGCTGGAGATCGTCGCGGTCGCGGCCCTCGCCATCGGCCTGAGCTCCCTGTTCACCCAGAACCTGACCCAGAGCGCCAGCCGGTCGCTGCTCGGCGAAGAGGCCGCCGAAGCCCGGCACAGGCTCGAATCCTGGCAGCCCCCGGCTCCCGGCAGCACCGGCATCGACCAGGGCATCGACCCGGACGACAAGCCGGTGGAGAACGCCGACCCCATCGACAGGATCGACATACGCCTCGACCCCGCGGCCCTCGCCACCGTGGGCGCCGTCGGCCTCGGCCTCGGACTGCTCGCCACCGCCGTCCCGGCCGCCTCCGTAGTGCGGCTCAGCCCGCGGACCATCCTCACGAAGGGCAAGTGACAGCCACCATGACCAACACCACCGCCACCGAACCCCCGCCCGTCCTCCGGCTCGACGGCATCAGCCACACCTACATCGGCCAGCGCCGCCGGACCACCGTGCTCAAGAACATCGACTACAGCTTCCGGCGCGGCACCTTCTACACCGTCCTAGGACCCTCGGGCAGCGGCAAGACCACGCTGCTCAGCCTCGCGAGCGGCCTCGACGCACCCACCCGGGGCACCATCAGCTTCAACGGCCAGGACCTGACGAAGCTCGGCCTCGGCCGCTACCGCAACAAGCACGCCGCCACGATCTTCCAGCACTACAACCTGCTCACCTATATGACCGCCCTTCAGAACGTCACCACCGCCATGGAGATCACCGGAGTGAAACCGGGCAGTGGCGGCCGCAGAGCGCGCGCACTGGAACTCCTGGAGCAGGTCGGCCTGGACAAGCACATGGCGACGCGCAACGTCATGCGGCTCTCCGGAGGCCAGCAGCAGCGTGTCGCCATCATCCGAGCCCTGGCCTGCGACGTCGACATCCTCTTCGCCGACGAACCCACCGGAAACCTCGACGAGGACACCGCCCAGGGCATCATCGACACCTTCCGCGAACTGGCCCACGAACAGGACAAGTGTGTGGTGGTCGTCACCCACTCCCAGCGCCTGGCGTCCCAGTCGGACCGCGTCCTCACCCTGCGCAAGGGCAAGCTGACGGAGTGACTCATGGGCGGCTCGCTCGCCGTACGCGGCTACTCCGGAAGCTCCAGCATGGGTTCACCGCAGGACTGGCATTCGGCGAAGACATCGAGATCGTTGAGTATCTCGGCGTACTCGGGGTGACCCTTGAGGGCCGCCGCGGCGGCGAGGAGATAGCGAGTGGTCATCTGGTCGTGCTCCGCCGTGGCCAACGTGTCCGCCAGCAGGGTCATGGCCTCGGGGAGCGCCTGACGATAGGCATCCGCGATGTCCTGGGGCAGGTCGGCCGGAGTCTCGCCCAGTTCGCCGAAACACATGGCCACGAGGCCGACGACGTACAGGTAGTCGTCGCGCTTCGCCGGAGGAAGTCCGCGCGCGATCGTGACGATGTACGGCACGGCCGCGTAGGCGGCCGGCCAGGCGGTGCCCTCGGAACACAGGTACGGCCACAGGTCGTTGAAGTGTCCGCCGTTCGTGGGGTCGGCGATCAGATGGCGCAACTCGTCGGGCACGAAGGGGGAGTCGGGCGAACTGCCCTGCCCCTTGGACCAGCCCCGATGGTCGAGGGCGGTCCAGCGCGGGTCGTCCAAAGGCATCATGAGCGGACAGTGTAGGTGGACCGGATCGCCCGTCCGCCGGGAGGTCCAGGTGTCTCTCGGCAGCGAACCGACCAGGCACGACGAGGGCCGCGTACGGGGTGGCGCGGACGGCGGCGCGACGTGCTCCGGCGCTGCCGCCTGTCGTGATCCCGATTCGGCTCATGTGACAGAACGGCAGTCAGGAGACCCTCATCATGCCCCATTTACCCGGACCCGAGGACTCGGCCGATCTGTCCAGGCGCAGCTTCGGCCGGCCCGCCGCCCTCGGACTCGCCGCCGGTACAGGCTCGTTCGTACTCGGCTCGCCAGCAGTGGCCCTCGGAGCGGAAGCGCAAGGACCACTACGACCGTGCCCGCAGGCCGGCAGGCAGCGATCCGGTCCTCCTCGCCGTGGTGAGGGCTCTGACGCCTCGCATCGACTTTCCTCGTCCGCCCGCGCCTGAGCCGCTGAAACTTTTCGACAACTTGGCCCCGGGCCACACCTCGGGCACCGTCTCGCCGGTCATCCCCGTACGGGCGGGACGCGAGCGCCACACGGCCATGTTGTGGGGCGGCATGAACCCGCCCACCGCACTCACGGAGCTGCGCACCTACCTGGCTTCCATCCACTCCTTCCGCGACCGGATCCGCCGGGCCGGCGTCGACGTGGAACTGTCCAACCACCCCAAACGACTACGGTCTCCAACGCGCCGAGCAGCTCCGGAACCGGCCCGACGGAGTGAACCCCTTCGTGCTCGGCCGGCCGAGCACGCAGCGGTTCATGGCAGTGATGGGCCTCGTGCTGCGCGGCAGGATCGCCGACGCCGAAGCGGCCGGGAGCCCGGGCGCAACCCTCCACGGGGCCGAGCCCGCCTAGAGGGAGGCGAGCAGCCCGTAGAGGAGCGGGATGCGCGGCGCGCTGTCCGGCAGCCGCCACCAGCCCGAAGGGGTGCGGATCATCTGCGGGAAGCGCGGCCAGGGGAGTTCCTCGCTCTCACGGAGCCGGACGATGCGCAGGCCGGCTCCGGCCAGTGCGTTGATCACCTCGTCCAGGCCGTGCCTCCACTCGAAGCTCTCCGTCGCGCCGTCGACCGCCGGGCCGTCGGTGTACGTGTGGGTGGAGTTGCCGCGGATGGCACCGCGCCCCTGGAGATAGTCGTGCCGCAGCAGAAGGTCCGGGCCCTCGTCGGGGGCGGGCTTGGGGCCGAGGGCGTTGAGCAGGGGGTGGAACTCGACGAGGTACAGCCGTCCACCCGGCCTGAGGAGACGGGCGATCACCTCCGCCCAGCGGTCCAGATCCGGCAGGTAGCACAGCGCCCCCTTGCCGGTGTAGACCACGTCGAAGCGTCCCTGGCCGAGCGCGTCCACCGCGTCGTACACATTGGCGCGTACGTAGTCGACGGCGCAGTCCGCCTTCGCCGCGAGGTCCCGGGCCGCCGCCACCGACGCCCCGGAGATGTCCAGGCCGACCGTGCGCGCTCCACGCCTCGCGAACGCGAGGGTCTCCGTGCCCAGATGGCACTGCAGATGCGCGACCTCCCGCCCGGCCAACTCGCCGAGGTCCTCCCATTCGAAGGGGGCGAACCAGCGGAACGGATCGGGTTGCTCCTCCACACCGTAGAAACGGCTGGCCAGGTGTACGGGAGTCCGCGCGTCCCAGTTCGCCCGGTTGGCCTGCATCATCTCCCGGACCACGGGATCGAAGCGCTCGGCAGCCTCAGTCATGGAGCCATCCAACCGTGAAATCCGTTCCTGCCGAAGCATCTCAGTGGATCTCGACAAACCCCTTCGCGAAGTCCCCTCGCACGCACCCCGAAAGAAGTTGCCCGGCGACCGATGAGTTGTCGGGCGGGCCGCGGTCTACCCCTGCGAAAGGCATCAACACCCAACAACGAAGCAGGAGTCAGTGCCATGAGCGCAACCACGCCCCAGACCCGTCCCACCTCCTCCGCCCGGTCCGCCCGCTCCGCGAAGCTGCTCGACACGCGCCCCGTGTGGCTGGTCGGCGTACTCGCCACGCTCGCCGGTGCCGTCGTGACCGAGGCGTTCGGGCTCATCGCCCGAGGCGTCGGAGTACCGATGGAGGCGGCCAGTCCCGGCGCCACGGAAGCGGCGGAGATCCCAGTGGGCGGCTTCTTCGGAGGTGTGCTGTTCTGGTCGGTCGTCGGCATCGTCCTCGCGGTGGCCCTGGCCCGCTGGGCGAAGCGGCCCGCCCGTACCTTCGTGGTGACCACCGTCGTGCTTACCGCACTGTCCATGGCGGGCCCTGCGATGGCCCCGCACACCGCGACCTCCACCCAGATCGTCCTGGCGGTGTCCCATCTGGTCGCCGCGGCTGTGATCATTCCCGTGGTGGCGCGTCGGCTCTCCCACCGGCGCCCGTGACCCGCATCGGAAGACGTGCAGCAGCTGTGGCGGACGGCCCACATGGGCCGGCCGCCATTGATGTCGTATGGTGCCGGCGGTGTGCCGTGGCTCAGCCTCGGGTGGGCTCACCCCGAGGTGGCGCCGGCTACGCGGTCAGGCGCAGAGGACGCGGGTCTCGGGCGTGCAGACCGGACCGCCGCTGGTGTTCGCGCCGTCGCTGAACTCCGCGTAGAAGTACGAGTAGAAGCCGATGTTCCCGTTGCAGCCGTGACGCCGCCGACATCGGGGCGCTGCTCGGCCTGGCCTCGCAGAGCAGGCTGCGGGTCGAGATGGGCCACCGCGGCGGCTGGGGCAGCGCCGGCCCGGTGCTGCGGGAGATGTCCGCCGGCCGCCTGCGCGGCAAGGCGGTCCTGAGCGTCGTCTGACCTCACCCGAGCCGACCGGGACGAAGGCTGCCCGGCCGACCCGCGTACCCCTGCGCAACACCGCCCCCGGGGCGCCGTCGCGGGGCAGCCGCATCCCCCGGAAGGAACCATCGGGCCGGGACCGGGGCGGCTCGCTCGGGCCCGGCACGAGAAGTACGGGGCCGTCCCGACGGTCTTGCGCGTGACGGCGACCACGGTGGTCTGCCTCCTCAGACCGCCACCCGGGCCTGGGCCGTGGCGTGTTGGGCCTCCCGTCCCATGCGCCACAGCGCCGCCGAGAGCCAGATCAGGATGACGCCGACCAGGATGTGCAGCCCGATCGTGAGCAGGCTGTCGGACAGGCCGGTGAGGAACGCGAACAGCGGTAGCACGACGGCGAAGCCCCAGGCAGGAATCGTCGGAAACACCCGGGCGCGGATCATCGCGGCCCCGAACAGGGCAGAACCCACGGCGAACACGGCCGCACAGCCGATGAGCACGGGGATCGTCGGGCCGGTCAGCACCTCTTCGACGACGTCGTCGTCGAAGTAGAACAACACCAGGTTCGAGGCGAAAGCGGCGCTGCCGAACAGGCCGAGGCCGATGAGGTTCACGATGTGTGCCACCTCTGCGAAGCGGCCGGTGGCCGGGCGCTGCCGCAGTTGCAGCGCGGTGAGCAGCGGCAGGGCGAACGCTGGTGAGAGGCCGAGCGGGACGCTGGTGGCAGTGGTCTCCCCGGTGAACGCCTCGACCAGCGCGGGCAGGGCGATGAGCAGACCGGACAGTACTCCGCACAGGGCGCCGGCGCGAAACGTCGATGAGGTGATGGGTGAGGTGATGGGCGAGGACATGAGGCCAACTCCGGTTGCTCCGAGGTTCTGACAGTGGGACAGGCCGCAACCGTAGGGAGCCACCGATCAGCGGCAGGAGGTGCAGAACGGGGACATCGACGGCCGGAAGTCACCATCTCCCGCGCGCCGGCCGGCCGTTCGGCACGTGTCGTTCGGCCTCAACCGTTCGGAGTTTCCGCAGCGATGCCGCTGAGCCGTCGGGTTCGGCCTAGCCTGACGACAGCGGGTGAGGGGGGTGTTCATGGCGGCGTACGGGCCCGTGCGGTGGGTGCCGCCGCTGTTGTACGGCGCCGTGCTCGTGGGCGGTCTGTACTATGC
>NZ_JAPWHT010000079.1:0-30438 GCF_027270795.1 Streptomyces sp. ActVer | reverse complement strand
ACCCCAACACCGTCGACCTGACAGCCCTCGCCTCCCGGATGGCCGAGCAATACCCCCTCACCGAACGGCCGTTGACCCTCACCTGCGACAGCACCGCCCCCGCACACGCACACGGAAACCCCGACGAGTACGAACGGCTGCTGCGCAACCTCATCGACAACGCCGCCCGCCACGCCGCACACCGCATCCAGATCACCGTCCGGAACCAGGACGCCTGGGTCGTCCTCGCGGTGCACGACGACGGACCGGGCGTGCCCACCGAGGATGCCGAGCGCATCTTCGAACGCTTCGTCCGGCTCGACGACGCCCGCTCCCGTGACCAGGGCGGCACCGGCCTGGGTCTCGCCATCGCCCGTGACCTGGCACACCGTCACCAAGGCACCCTCACCCTCAGCCCCCGGACCCTCGGAGCGTGCTTCCAGCTACGCCTCCCTCAAGCCCCCACCCCAGCCGAGAAATGACGGACCTCTCCACGCGCAGACCCCCCCCGAGAGATCGAGGCCGGCACCGTCGTCTCGCATCAAGGAAAATGAAGTCAGCCATGAGACTACGAAACCAAGGACTGGGCCGGATCATTTGGATAGTGCCGATGCTGTCGCTCCTGGCCTTGGCCGGGTGTTCCGAGGTGCCATCGTCGAAGTCGACAGCAACGGCGGCGGCTACGGCGGCGAGCGTCGACTGTGACCGGATCGCAGGTAGCGGCCGGACGTTCTATGAGAGCAATCCGACGTACAAGGATCCCCGGGACGACGGGGAGGACTGGTCGTCGACCCCGCCGGAGGAGCAGGGGTTGGATGCCACCATCTTGCGCAGGGGGCTGGCCAAGCTCGGGGACAACGCGTCGTTGTTGAGCGCGCTGGTCGTCCGACATGAGCGCCTCGTGGCCGAGCGGTACTACGACGGTAGTGGCGCACACCGGAGCAACAACGTCCACTCGGTGTCGAAGAGCATCCTGCAGGCGCTGGTCCACATCGCCGTCGCGAAGGGCGACATCGGAAGCCTGGACGACCCGGTGGCCGACTACCTGCCGGAGTACTTCGCCAAGGCGTCGCCGGACAAGAAGAAGATCACCATCCGGCACATGCTGACCATGAGGTCAGGTCTCGACTGGACAGAGGATTCGACCGAGGGAACGGTCGAGAAGACGTCGAACTGGGGTCGGGCGATTCTCGGCCGTGATCTCGTGTCCGCCCCTGGCACGACGTACAACTACAGCAGCGGCAATACGCACGTCGTCTCGGCCGTGCTCCAGAAGGCCACCCGTATGAGCACCTGTCAGTTCGCCCACCAGTATCTCTTCGGACCGATGGGCATCACGGCCGAGCATTGGGGCCGTGACCCGCAAGGCGTCTTCTCCGGCGGGTACAACGTCTACCTGACGCCACGGGAGATGGCCAAGTTCGGCCTGCTCTACCTGCACGACGGCAAGTGGGGCGGACGGCAGCTCGTGCCACGTGGCGCGGTGCGGGCGGCGCAGGCCCAGATCACCCGGGTCGACGGCGTTTTCGCCTATTCCGAGGGTTGGTGGACGCAGACCGTCTCCGAACGCCCTATGTACTTTGCCTGGGGATACGGAGGGCAGTTCGTCTTCGTGATTCCCAGCGCGGACATCGTGCTCGTGACCAGCGAGAACACCAGCAACGACAGCATCAACAAGGAGATCGACCCAAGGGAGTTCATTCGCGACTACCTGCTGCCCGCCATAACCGGACCCGGCCCCTGATCTCGGTGCCCCCGTGCCTTGAAGACGCCGGAGGCCTAGGCCCGGGATGTCGGTGCGGCAAGCTCGGCCAGGTGGTGCAGCGAGTTGGTGAGATGGTCGGGGCCGAACGGCGGGAACCGGATGCCGCGGTCCCGGATGTACTGCGGCACCGCCGACCAGTCGTACGTGAGCGTCACCTCGGTCTCGGACGGACCGAGCGGCGCAAGGTCGTATCGCCAGATCCAGCCGCCGAACTCCAGCTCGCCGTCGCCCTTCTGCTGTCCCGTCAGCCAGCCGATGGTGCGCGGGCGGCGGGTCGAGCACCTGAACCTTGTTGACCACCTGGTAGTCGCCGTTCGGATGGTTGGCGTGGTACATGTCCATCCGGAAGATCTGCCCCACCTCGGTCAGCGGCGCCCGGTCGGCAGGCTCCTGAACCCATCCGGTGCCATCGATCGCGGAATGGGCCGTCGGGTCCGTCAGTACGGCGAACACCCTTGTGGCGGGCACGGCGACAGTCAGAGTGGCGCTCACGTACTCGGCGGCCATGGTGTGCACGCTCCTTGTCATCTCGGCTGAGCCTTCCGCAGGCACGGAGGGGACGCTCCCAGGATGGAGACGACGGGGAGAGGCGGAACTCATCGGTCGTGTGGGCGGAAACCGTATCCGTGCCCCATGCGCCGAACTGGTCGCCTACGGCCGGCCGGTTTCTGTCCTGGCCACGTAGACGGTGTTGGTCGAGGTGCCGCCCTGCAGGGGATTGTCGAAGTCGACGACATGGGCTGCCGATTGCGGGAAGACCTCCGCGAGTACGGAGGTGAACTGTTCGTCCGGCGGGTCGTTCGACCACAGCGCGAAGACCCCGTTGGGGTGGAGGTGTTCGGTGAGAGCGCGGAGCCCGGCAGGCTGGTAGAGCGCCGCGTGGCGCGGATGGAGCACATGGCGCGGCGAGTGGTCGACATCCAGCAGGATGGCGTGGAAGCGGCGGCCCGGCTCCTTCGGGTCCAGACCGCGTGAATCGGCCGCCATCGCGAAGAAGTCGCCTTGAACCAGGCGGCAGCGGGGGTCCGAAGCCAGCCGGGCACCGAGCGGGACCAGGCCCCGCTGATGCCAGTCGATGACTTCGGCGAGTGTTTCGACCACGGTCAGCGAGCGCACCCGGGGGTCGTTCAGCGCAGCCTCGGCGGTGTATCCGAGTCCGAGTCCGCCGACGACGACGTCCAGTTCGGCGTCCGGCAGTTGTGCCAGTCCGAGTTCCGTGAGCGCGACCTCACCGGCTGTGAAGAGGCTGGACATCAAGAACTCGTCGCCGAGCTTCACCTCGTACACATCGTTGCCCGATGCCGGGTCGCGTCGGCGCCGCAGGCTGATCTCGCCCATCGCTGTCGGGCGCCAGTCGATCTCCTCGAAACGCGCGCTCATCCGTTTGCCTTTCTGACGCACCGTCGGTGCTGGAAGTCCGTGCCGGCAACGCCGCTCTGCGTGAGTGCGGACGCAGGCGCGAAACCGTCCCTGCCCTGCCGGTAAGGCAGGGCAGGGCAGGAGAGGGGGAAGGGAACGGAGCCGGTCAGGCGTCGATGATGACGGGGATGATGAGGGGCCTGCGGCGGTGGGTACGGAAGGCCCAGTTCGCCACGGCGCGGGCGATGAGCTGTTCCAGCTGGTGCGCGTCGCCGACGCCTTCCTGGGCCGCGGTCGCCAGAGTCTTCTCGATGACCGGGATGACCGGTTCGAAGGTGGTGTCGTCGTGGACGAATCCGCGGGCCAGGAAGTCGGGGGTCTCGGCGAGGGCGCCCGTGTCGGCGTCGACGATCGCCACCACGGTGACCACACCTTCCTCCGCGAGGGTGAGGCGGTCCTTCAGGGACGCCTCGGTGGCGCCGCCGACCTCCATGCCGTCCACGTAGACGTTGCCCGCGGGCACCTTGCCGGTGATCGACGCACGCCCGTCCACGAGGTCGACGACGACGCCGTCCTCTGCGATGACCACCCGCTCGGGATCGACGCCCGTACGGATGGCCAGGTCGGCGTTGGCCCGTAGATGGCGCCACTCGCCGTGCACGGGCATGACGTTGCGGGGCTTGACGATGTTGTAGCAGTAGACGAGCTCACCGGCGCTGGCGTGCCCGGAGACATGCACCTTGGCGTTGCCCTTGTGGACGACATGGGCGCCCCACCGGGTCAGCCCGTTGATCACCCGGTAGATGGCGTTCTCGTTGCCGGGGATCAGGGAGCTCGCGAGCAGTACGGTGTCGCCCTTGCCGATGCGGATCACGTGGTCGCGGTTGGCCATCCGGGACAGAGCCGCCATCGGCTCGCCCTGGGATCCGGTGCACACCAGGGTGATCTTGTGGTCGGCGAGCTTCTCCATTTCCTTGGTGCTCACGACCAGACCGCTGGGAACCTTCAGGTACCCGAGGTCGCGGGCGATGCCCATGTTGCGGACCATGGAGCGGCCCACGAAGGCGACCTTGCGGCCGTGCTGGTGCGCGGCGTCCAGGACCTGCTGGATGCGGTGCACATGGCTGGCGAAGCTGGAGACGATCACCCGGCGCGGGGCCGTACGCATCACCTGTTCGATCGCCGGGTTCAGCTCGCGCTCGGAAGTGGTGAAGCCGGGTACCTCGGCGTTGGTGGAGTCGGTGAGGAAGAGGTCGACGCCTTCCTCGCCGAGGCGGGCGAAGGCGCGCAGGTCGGTGATGCGGTCGTCCAGCGGGAACTGGTCCATCTTGAAGTCGCCGGTGTGCAGCACCAGCCCGGCGTCGGTGCGGATCGCGACCGCGAGGCTGTCCGGGATGGAGTGGTTGACCGCCACGAATTCGCAGTCGAAGGGGCCGAAGCGGCGCCGGTCGCTCTCACGTACGCGCACCGTGCGCGGCCGGATTCCGTGCTCCTTGAGCTTGGCCTCCAGGAACGCCAGTGTCAGCTTCGAGCCCACGACAGGGATGTCGGAGCGCTCGCGCAGCAGATACGGCACGGCGCCGATGTGGTCCTCGTGGCCGTGGGTGAGGACGACGGCCACGATGTCGTCCAGGCGGTCACGGATCGAGGTGAAGTCCGGCAGGATCACGTCCACGCCGGGCTGGGTCTCTTCGGGGAACAGCACGCCGCAGTCGACGATGAGCAGCTTGCCGGCATGCTCGAAGACGGTCATGTTGCGGCCGATCTCACCCAGGCCGCCCAGGGCGACGACCCTCAGCCCTCCTTCAGGCAGGGGAGGAGCGGCTTTTAGTTCAGGATGTGGATGGCTCATATTCTGACGTTACCGGAGAGTCTGCCGAGGAGATCCACTGGCTGCCCCGACCAGCCGGGTTTGCGTGGCGCGGCCGAGGCGGTCAGCGGGGGCCGCCGGGCTGCTTCGGCAGCGGACCGGACGGCGCGTGGTGGAGGAACCAGGCGACTGCGATGAGCCCACCGGCGAGTCGAGCGGGGCTTCGGCGCGGTGACCCCGATCGTCGGTACGACGTGTTGGCAGGGCCAGGAGCGAGATGTCGCCCCTGGTGCAGGAGCTGTCGTTCCCGGCGGTTGCTGATGTCGCGGCCGTGTCCGTCGACACATTCGGGCGGATCTGCCCAGCGTCGGACGCCGGATGGTGCTGTCGCTGTGGGTCTGGCGGCAGGTCAGAGGGTGACGGTGCCCCGGATGCAGCTGGTCGTGGCGCCGCCGACCCAGACGGTGCCGTCGGCGTCGGCCGTGATCTCGATGGTCCCGGCCCGGCCTACGCGCCCGCCCTGGGAGACCCGGTAGGTGGAGGGTGCGCCGCCGGTGGAGGTGAGCCATTGGCCCACGGCGGCGTTCATACTGCCGCACACCGGGTCCTCGGCCACGCCGATGCCGGGGGCGAAGGTACGTATCTCGAAGGCGTGCTCGGCCCCGTCGGGGTAGGCCCCGATCGCGCCGACCATCGCGGTCGGGATGAGGGAGAAGTCGGGTTCGAGGGCGAGGACCTCCTCGGCGTCGGACAACTGGATCACGGACCAGCCGGGCCCGTTGTCGACCCACTGGTGGGCAAGGACGCGCTCGCGCTTGATGCCGAAGGCGGTGACGATCTGGTCGACGAACTCCTCGTCGAGCGCGCCGTCGCGGATGAGCGGCGGGGCGGCGAAGGACAGGAGGCCGTCGCGGCGGCGCAGGCTGACCAGGCCGGCGGCGCACTCCTGCACGATGCGGTCCGAGTCCTGCGGTGTGCCGCCGTTCTCCAGCCAGGCGCATGCGGACCCAAGAGTGGGGTGCCCGGCAAAAGGGAGTTCGCCCCCAGGAGTGAAGATCCGGAGCCGATAGTCGGCCTCAGGGACGGTGGGGGGCAGTACGAACGTGGTCTCGGACAGATTCGTCCATCGCGCCAACCGCTGCATCTCCTCGTCGGTCACGTCCGTCCCGTCGAGGACGACGGCGACCGGGTTGCCGAGGTAGGGGGTCGTGGAGAACACGTCAACCTGGACGAATGGGCGTGAGCGCGGCACGGTCATCAAGGGCCTTTCGATACCGGCGAACGCGGCGCCGAAGAACACCGCACGGGTCTGAGGGAACCATGTCCATCCCAACGCATGGCCAGTCGACCGGACCCGTGATGAACGCGCGCCACAGCGCTTTTGGGGGACTGTGCGGACAACAGACTCACGGTTGTGGCTGCACGCGGTGTGCCATCGTCCTCGTCGTCGGGAGGGACGATGCCCGAAACCGAGTACGTCATCGCAGTGCGCGAGCCAGGATGCCCCGGTGGTCCAGGACCCACTGCCAGGCAGCCTGGACCTCCATGACTGCGCCGGCGTCTCGAAGGCCGACCATCGCCTGGTCTCCCGTCTGCGCAGCGGCCTCGATGCCGCGCCAGCACCTGTCCTGCCACCACAAGACGGCCGGGACGAGGTCATCCCGATCGGCCAGCCCATAGGTGTCGGTGACCAGCCGCAACCGCCGCGCGCTTTCGTCGACGTCTCTCACCCCTGGCCCGAGACCGATGTACTGCCAGCACACGTGGGCGACATCGTGAATACGTGCGCCCGGGGCCGCCAAGTCCCAGTCGATGAACGCCACCGGGCGCAAGGCGCCGCCGACTGATCGGTAGACCGTGTTCTTCGGCGAGAGATCGTTGTGACAGACGACCTCCTGTGCCCCGGCCAGTTCGGTGCCTGCCGTCAGATCATGGAACTCCCGCACGAGCCTGGTGACCAGCAACAGACTCTCCTCGGAGTGCACCGCTGACGGCTGCTCTCGTTCCCAGGCCACGTGCCCGTCAAGGTAGGTGAGAACCTCACGCCCGTCCTCATCGAGGCCCAGGTACCGCGGTGCACCGGACCAGCCGCGGACCTCGAGGAACCTCAGCAGTTCGGCGACGAACCCAGTCCTGGCCGACGTAGGTCGGCGCACCGTGGCACCGACCCGCACGACGTGATTGACGAAGCCACCCGGCAAAGACGATTCAGACATCCCTCTACTCTGAATCATCGCGGTCTCCACCACAGTCGACGTGGCAGAGGCCGACGTTCTCCACTGAGCGCTGCACCGCGTCCTCCGAGCGCCGCACAGCCGCTGGCCGAACGCCACCCGCAGTTCATCGCCCCTGCCGTGCTCGCCCCTTGGAGCACCGCGCGCATCCTCACCCTGCTCGCACAGCGCCGCTGGTCACTGCCCGCTGCCGAAGCCGTCTGCGGGATCACGGCGGTCAGGATCGTCCGCAAACTCTCCGGCACCCAGGACCCGTACCGGTTGGCGCTCGCGCCCAAGTACCGGCGCGACCGCGCCCCGTTGGACCCGGTCCGCTACGGCATCGCCTGCCGCCTCGACGACCTCGCCTACGGGGCCGGAGTGTGGCTCTCCGCGCTGAAGGGCCGCTCCACCGCAGCCCTGCGCCCCCGATCGTCCGTACCGACGCTCACCGGAAGTCCGCCCGACGAGCCGGCCGGACGGACGTGATCGTGGTCGGGGCGGGAGCCGCGGGTGCGGCACCGGCCACGCGGCTGAGCGAGGACCGCGACCGCAGTGTGCTGCTGTTGGAGGCCGGACCGATTCCGCCCGACCCTTCGTGTTACCCCACAGACCTGCTCGACGCACGGCTTGTCCCCGGCGCCCAGCCATGCCACCCGACGGTCGGGACGTTCCCCGCCCACCTGACTTCTCGCCGGCCCTACACGGTGGTCCGCGGTAAGTACCTCGGCGGCTCGACGGCCGCCAACGGCGGTTACTTCATCGCTGATCAATGGCGGCCCTGGTCCGCGACCCTTCCAGCGGGCGCGGACCAGGGCTCGGCCGAGGGACTCGTCGCAGCCTGCCTGGCCAACCAGCTCCAGATCGTCTGAGAGGCTCCTGACTTGTTCGCCGCGGCCGAGGCCTGGATCACATGACCGGCCGGACAGGCCCTAGCCGATCACTCGCCCCAGTTCGATCCGGTCGATGTTGGGAGCCCACGCGCTCGCGTTCCCGAACGTGACCTTGTTGGAGCCCTTCTTCAGATCGACGGGGACGCCCACGGTCCAGTAGTCGTCCCAGCTCCAGGTGTTCTTGAAGGTGACCTTCTGGAGGGCGGCGCCGCCCACCGTGATGTCCGCCGTACGGGACATGATGTCGGTGTTGTAGGAGTGACCGTTGTCGCGCCGGTCGTTGTGCGCGTAGTGGACGACCAGCATGTAGCGGCCGGACTTGGGCGCGTCCACTGTGAACTCGGCGGTGCTGGAGGCGCTGTTGCCGAGCCAGCCGATGTAGGAACCGGCGGAGGCGTGGGCGGAGTCGACGAGCTTGGCGCCGCCGGCGAGGGTGGCCGAGGCGCCCTCGTAGGAGAGGGTGCCTGACGTCGAGCCGGCGCCCGAGACGTCGAGGGAGCGGACGGAGGCGCCCTTGGCCGTCATCGCGATGCGGTTGTTGCCCGCCACCAGGTACAGCCGCAGGGCCCGGCCGGGTGCCGCCGCCACCTCTTCACCGTGCAGTTCCAGCTTCACCGCCGCGGAGGCTCGCGACACCACCGTGTAGTAGCCGTCGCGCGGTGCGTAGGCGTCGAAGACCGCCTTGTCACCGGAGTGCAGGACCAGGGCGCCCGTGCCAACGCCGGCCGACGAGGAGTAGTCGTAGGACGGCTTCCCGCTGATGTCCGCCAGCGTGGCCTCGTACGACGCGGAAGGCGCGGCGGCGGTACGGGCGGTCAGGTCGATGCGGTCGAGGGTTACCTCGGCGTCGCCCTTGGCCAGCGTCAACACATGCCGACCCGCCGGGAGTTCGACGCCGACGTCCTTCTTGGCGCGGTAGGTCCAGTTCTCGGTGGAGGGATAGGAGACCGTGACCGGGTCCTCGCCGTCGATCGAGAGCTTCTGCGTGGCGGGTGTCCCGGACTGGTTGCCGTACAGGATCGCCAGGTCGTACGTTCCGGCCGCGGGCACGTCCACCGTGAAGTCGACCTTGCTGGTAGCCGTGTTGAGCGAGCCGACGTCCTTCGTCCCGGAGGCCGCGTAGCCGTTGGCGTTGCTGACCGTGCCCTGGGTGTAGACCTGGCCTCCGGTGATGGCCGCGTCCTCGGCCTCGTACGAAGCGGACCAGGGAACGGAAGCGGTGGACGGATTGCCCGAGCCGCCGGGGGTGAGGGCGATCCGGTAGGCGGACATCTTGTGCATGCCGCGCAGCGGGACGGTCACCGAACCGTCGGCCGCCACCTTGACCTTCGTCCGCGTGAGGACACGCGGAGCCGCGTGCTGACCCTCGTAGCCGGACCAGGCGGACTCGGCGACGGACGCGGTGACCGTGCGGCCGAAGACGGACCGGGAGACGTTCTGGACCACGACGTCGGAGTCACCGGCCGAACCGCCGAGCAGGACCTGCGCCTGGCGCCGCTTCTTGTCGTACGACGCCAGACCCTGCAGGGTGTCGATGGTGTTGGCCTGCGGCGGAGTCACCCTGACGGTGTTGCCGGTCAGCCCGGCGTACCAACGGAAGAACCACCAGCCCCCGTTGGGGATGTTGGAACGCACCACGTTGCCGTCGAGGTTGCCGGCCGCGTCCCAGTAGGCCTGGTTGGCGTACACCTTGTTCCGCTCGAACATCGAGACCCACTGGGCGAGTTGTCCCGGCACGGAGAGGTCGCGGCGGTTGGCGTACTCGTCGATGTTGATCTTCAGTGGCGCGATGCCGAGGTTCTTCTCGATCGCGCGGTAACTGTCGTAGTTCCCCTGGAAGTTGCGCAGAGAGCTGGAGTCCAGCTCGTGCCAGGTCATGATCTGGGGAAGGACGTTCTCCCGCTTGGCGAAGGCGAGGAAGTCGGTCAACAGGCGCGTGTGATAGCCGGATTCGTTCGGGCCGGCGATCCTGGCGTCGGGATCGATCGCGCGGATCCGCTGGTACACCGTCTTCCAGTCCTTGAAGAACCGGTCCCGGTTGACCTCGTACTGCGCCTGGTTGGAAGTGCCGAGGTTGTACCAGATCTGGTCGGGCTCGTTGAACGGGATGTAGACGAAACGGTCGCTGTTCCGGTCGGCCGACACCTCCTTGACGATCTTGTCGACCTTGGGGAGGTAGTCGTCGATGCCGAGATCCTCGTACGGCCACTTGGAGTAGATGTCCTGCATCATCACCAGGATCTCGCCGCCGCCGTTGCGGAAGAACGACTTGGAGACGGTGAGGGCGTCGCCGTTGGGGTGCTGGGCGCCGCCCTCCGGCTTCTGCGAGACGCTGGTGATCTTCAAGGGCGCCAACGCGGCGTCGCTGGGCACGCCGTCGTCGCTGAGCCCGTACAGGGTGCCGTTGGCACCGCGCATAACCGGGCCTTCGGAGGCGGCGAGGTCGACGGTGACGCGCTGCGGGTCGGCTGCGGCGGTCGCGGTCCCCGCCGCGGGGAGGGTGCCTGCCATGGCGGTGACTCCAAGTACGGCTGTGACAAGGGCGGTTCTGGTACGGGACCCGGTGCGGGATCTCGTACGGGTGGGGGTGCTCACGCTGTTGGACCTCCAGTCATTTGACGGCTCCACTGGTGATTCCGGACACGATCCTTCGCTGGGCCACCAGGAAGATGGCGACCATGGGCAGGCTCATCACCACGACGTACGCGAAGACGAGATGCCAGTTGTTGAGGTAGAGCTGGGCACTGGCGACCTTGTAGAGGTTCAGCGGCAGGGTCGCCTTCTCTCCGCCGCCGAGGACGAAGAAGGCGTAGAAGATGTCGCTCCAGGCGTAGAGCATCACCATGATCGTCGCGGTGGCGATGACCGGCCTGAGCAGCGGCAGGATGATCTGCCGGAAGATCCGCAGCGGCGTCGCGCCATCCATCCGCGCGGCCTCCTCCAACTCCACGGGGATGGCCCGGATGAAGCCGGTCATGAAGAAGATCGACGTGGAGAGGTACATCCCGGTGTAGACGGCGATCATTCCGGGCCGGGTGCCCGCGAGGCCCAGCTGCCGCAGCTCCATGACGATGGTGATGACGGCGGGCGGCAGCAGCAGTCCGCTGATGCAGAGCGCGTACGCCGCCGAGACCAGCTTCGACCTGCGGCGCGCGAAGACCCAGGCGGCGCCCGCCCCGAGGATCAGTACGAGGGCGACCGAAGGGACCACGACCAGCAGGGAGTTGAGGAATCCGCGCAGCATCTCACCCTGGCTGACGGCGTCCTCGTAGTTGCCGCCCGGCTGCCACTGCCGCGGCAGGTCCAGGTTGGGCGTGATCGCTTCGGCCTGCGGCTTGGCGGAGGTGACGGCGACCAGCCACAGCGGTACGCCCACTGCGAGCCCCGCGATCAGCAGGACGAGCGCCGGACGGCCGTAACGCCAGGCGGGATGCACGGCGGACGCGCGACGCACAGCGGATGCGGGAAGCGCGGCGGAAGGGGTGTTCGCGGTGGTGCTCACAGCAGTTGCTCCCTTCGGCGCAGTCCGATGACGAGGGGGATCGCGACGGCGACCACGACCAGGAAGAGGACGAGGCTCATCGCGGAGGCCTGGGCGTACAGGCCCTGTCCGAAGATGCGGAACATGTAGATGTTGAAGACCTCGGTGGAGGCCGCGGGCCCGCCGCCCGTCGTGGCCTGCACGATGTCGAAGGTGTTCATCGAACCGATCAGCGCCGTGGTGACGTTGAAGGTGAGCGCGGGCGCCAGCATCGGCCAGCGCACCGACCAGAAGGTCCGCCACGGCCCGGCGCCGTCGCACTTCGCGGCCTCCAGCATCTCGCCGGGGATGCCCTTGAGGCCGGCCAGATAGATCAGCATGGACAGGCCCATCCACTTCCAGCCGTGGATGACGGTGACCAGGACCAGCGTCCAGGTCGTCGAGCCGAGCCAGGGGATGTTGGTGCCGAGGAGTCCGTTGACGGCGCCGTCCTGGTTCAGCAGCGCCTGGGAGACGTAGCCGGTGGCGAGCGCCGAGATGAGCACCGGAAGGAAGAAGACGGCGCGGAAGAACCGGTCGAACCGGGAGTCCGCCTCCAGCAGCAGCGCCAGCACCAGCCCGAAGCCGTTCTGGAAGACCGCCGCCAGCAGGGCGTACACCAGAGTCGTACGGATCGCCCGCAGCAGTGAGCCGTCGTCGGCGATGGTCTTGAAGTTGTCGAGGCCGGTGAAGGCGATGTCCGGGTGGTACGAGGACCAATTGGTGAACGGGTAGTAGAAGTTGAGCAGGTTCGGCACCAGGAAGAAGGCCGCGAAGACGGCGATCGCGGGGAGCGCGAACCACCAGGGGTGGTGGACGGCGGCGCGGGGCAGCCGTCCCACTTTCCTTCCCCGGCCCTTGGCGGGCGCCGGTTTCTGCGTGCGCGTGCGTATGGCCGTGTCCGCCATCGGAAAATCCCTGCCCGTCGGGTCGGTCGGGTCTAGAAGCCGGTCGCGCCCTGGGCCTTGGCCACCTGTGCGAACTGGTCCTGGATCGCCTGCGCGACCTGCTGCGGGCTCTTCTTCCCGTAGAGCATGTCGGCGAGGTACAGGTGGGTGTCCGGCGCGACGATCGCCTTGGCCTGGAAGACGCCGATGGCCGTGGGCAGTGCCTTGACCTGGGTCATCGATGCCTGAGGGAGGCCGTCGGGGGTCGGCACGGACGGCTGCACGGAGGGGATCTTCATCGCCTTGATGTAGTCGGGGTAGTCCGGCCCGAGCCAGAAGGCCATGAACTGGCGGGCGGCGTTCTGCCGCTTCTCGTCACCGGTCTTGAACGCGACCACGCCGTTGGTCTGGTCGGGGGAGTACATCCCGGTCGCGGAGGAGTTGGCGATCGGGAACCAGCCGATCTTCTTGTCGATCTCGGCCGTGGAGTACTTGGCCTGCAACTGGCTCTGGAACGAGGTGACGTTGAGGACCATGCCGGACTCGCCCTTCCAGAGGGAGTCGGCCTGCCCGGTGAAGGTGCCGGTCTTGTAGTTCTTCTGCGCGAGCCCGGCGTCGAGCAGCTTCTCCTTGTACTTCTTGATGGCGCCGACGACGACCGGGTCGGTCCACTTCTCCTTGTTCTGGTTGAGATCGGCCCACCACCGCTTGTCGAGGTCGGTGAGCTGGACCTGCATCTGCCACTGCAGCGGCCACTTGTCGCCGCCGGCCTCGTAGAAGCCGGCCGCGTCGGTCTTGTCCGTGATGGTGCTGCCCAGTGCCAGCAGCTCGTCGTACGACTTCGGGAAGTCCTTCTCGGCCAGCCCGGCCTTCTTGAAGACGTCCTTGTTGTAGTAGACGCCGAGCATGGAGGGACTGGTGACGATCGCCGCGTACCGCTTGCCGTCGATCACGCCCAGCGACTTCTCGGTGTCGCCGAGCTTGGACTCCCACTCCTCCCCGTCGAGGGGGAGGAGGTTCTGCTTCGGCTGGATGAAGGGCAGCGTGGAGATGGACGGCTGCCAGAACATCAGGTCCGGCTTGTCGCCGGAGGCGAGCTTGGTAGGTACGTTCTGCTCGTACAGGTCGGGGATGGCCTGTGCCTCGACCTTGGCGCCGGTGGCCTTCTCGAAGGCGTCGATGACCTGCTTCGGTGCGTTGACGGTGTTCTGCGCGGTCCACATGGTCAGCTGCACGCCGTCCAGGCGCGCGGTCGGGTCGACCTTCGTCTGCTTGCCGCCCGAGTCGGAGGAGGAACCGGAGTCGCCGGCGGTGGGGTCACTGCACGCGGTGGCGGACAGAGCGGCGGCGCATATGAAGGCCAGCGCAGGCAGGGCTCTTCTCTTCATGGTGTGCCTTTCGCGAACGGGCTCAGGTGGGCGGATCGGAAAGAGGTCCGGCTGAGGAGGTGCGAGCGGGCTGGTCGAGTGGAGCGAAGCCAGGGGAGCGGGAGCGGGTTCACCCGCGTTCGGGCGGTGGACCCGAGCTCTCCCGCACGATCAGTTCCGGTACGGAGACGGGGTGCGGGGCGATCTGCGCGGACTCCTCCAGCACGCCGTGCAGCAGGGCGAACGCGGACCGCCCGAGCCCGGTGAAGTCCAGGCGTACGGTCGTCAGCGACGGGGTGAGATAGGCGGAGTGCGGGGCGTCGTCGAACCCGGCCACGCTGACGTCGCCGGGGATCGCCCGGCCCGTCTCGTGGAGGGCGCGGATGACTCCGAGCGCGAGGTCGTCGTTGCCGCACAGAATCGCGGTGACGTCCGGGTTCCCCGCGAGCTTCAGGCCTGCCGCGTGGCCGCCCGCCGGGCCCCAACTCCCCTGCAGCGGGCGAGGTTGCGGCGCTCCGGCCTCCTTGAGCGCCTGCTGCCAGCCGGTGGTACGGGCGCTGGTGCGCCGGGTGCTGGACGGGATGGCGACGTAGTGCACGGTCTCGTGGCCGAGGGAGAGCAGATGGCGGGTCGCCTTGTAGGCGGCCTCGCGGTCGTCGGCCCACACCCAGGGACGGTCGTCGCCGGGCGGGCTCGCGGGGGTCTCCACCACTCCGACGACCGGCAGATCGGCGGGCACCGCGCCCAGGGCCCGTACACCGGCCGGGTCGTATGCGATCACGATCAGACCGCCGCCGGCGTCCGCCGACCGCTGCACCTGGGCGGCGACGTCCGCCCCGTCGCCCTCGTCGGCCGATTCGAGAACGCCGATGCCCACGGTGTAGGAGGCTGCCCGTGCCGCCTCCTCGATGCCCTGGAGGACCGAGGCATAGCCGTAGTGCGTGGTGTTGGAGGTGAGCACGGTCACGGCGCGGCTGCGTCCGCTGGCGAGGGCGAGCGCGGTGGAGTTGCGCCTGAAGCCCAGTTCGTCGATGGCGGCGAGTACCCGCTCCCGGGTGGACGGCTTGACGCTGGGATGATCGTTGATCACCCGGGAGACGGTCTGGTACGAGACCCCGGCCGCGGTCGCGACATCCCTGATACTCACCGAGCGCCTTGTGTGACCGGTCACATTCATGCCAGGATTGTGACCGGTCACATGGGGCTCGTCAAGAGACCGTAATCATGAATTCACGCGGCAGACTCAGACCGTCGTCAGCGGCGGTCAGCGGGAGGGGAAGACGTTGACCGTTACGTCGGACGCGGCGGGCACGGCCCCCAACGACACTCACCAGAAGGTCACTTGGGGTCACCGGGCGCTGGAGACGGAGTTCGCCACCGACGCCGACGGGGTCCTGCGGTTGGTCCGGCTGGCCCTCCCCGGCGACCCGGTGCGCGAGTCCGGCTCCGACGCTCCCCTCCACCTTGTGGAGCTCACTGCCCTCGGCCACGGCAGCGGGTGGTCGGGCCCTCGCTTCACCGGTACGGCCTTGGGCGCCCGGCTGCGGTACCGAGGACACACCACTCAGGAACGCGACGGCTGGACGTACTTCACTGTCGAACTCCACGATGCCCGCACTGGGCTGACCGCTTTCGCCGAGTTGTCCTCGCCCATCGGGCTACCCGTGCTGCGCTCCCGCGTCCGCCTCCGCAACGGCGGAGAGGAACCCCTCGTCGTCCAGTCCGTCAGCAGTCTGCTGCTCGGCGCCCTTCCTTCCCCCGACGGCCTCGACGTCCACCGAGCCCGCAACGACTGGCTGGCGGAGTGCCGTTGGCACTCCGGGCCGCTGCGGGACACCGTCGCCGACATTCATGTCGACGTCCACCAGCACGACAGCCGGGCAGCACTGACCCTGGCCGGACGCGGCAGCTGGCCCACCGACGGGCACCTTCCGATGGGCGCCCTCACCGAACGCGGCGGCTGCCGGGCCTGGTTGTGGCAGATCGAATCCCCGGCGGGCTGGCGCTGGGACCTCGGCGAGCGCGACCACGGTACGTATCTGGCGCTGAACGGACCCATGGACGCGGAGCACCAGTGGCGGGTCCGACTGGCCCCCGGCTCCGAATTCACCTCCGTGCACGGAGTCTTGGCCCTCGGTTCCGGGCTGGACGACGCCTTCGGCGCCCTGACCTCGTACCGCCGTGCCGTACGCCGCCCGCACCCGGACCACACCACGCTGCCGGTCGTCTTCAACGACTACATGAACACGCTGATGGGTGACCCGACGACGGAGAAACTGCTGCCGCTGATCGACGCGGCTGCCGAGGCCGGGTCGGAGTACTTCTGCATCGACTCCGGCTGGTACGACGACGGCACCGAGGGCTGGTGGGACAGCGTCGGCGAGTGGCTGCCTTCGTCGCGCCGCTTCCCCGGCGGCGGAATCCACGAGGTCCTCGACCGGATCCGTGAGCGAGGCATGGTGCCCGGGCTGTGGCTGGAGCCGGAGGTGGTGGGCGTGCGCAGTCCCGTCGCGGACTCACTGCCGCCGGACGCCTTCTTCCAGCGCGACGGCCTGCGCATCACCGAGCAGGGCCGCCACCAGCTCGATCTGCGACACCCCGCCGCCCGTGCGCACCTGGACAGGACGGTGGACCGGATCGTCGGAGACTGGGGAGTGGGATACCTCAAACTGGACTACAACATCGTGGTCGACCCGGGGACCTGCGCCCCCGGGGACCTCGCACCGGGAGCCGGGCTGCTCGGCCACGCCGAGGCGTACCTGGACTGGCTGTCCGAGGTGCTGGACCGGTACCCGGGTCTGGTGATCGAGAACTGCGCCTCGGGCGGGATGCGGATGGACGGGGCAACGCTGGCCGTCACCCAGCTCCAGTCCACCAGCGACCAGCAGGACCCGCTGCGCTTCCCGCCGATCTCGGCCGCCGCGCCGACGGCGGTCCCGCCCGAGCAGGGCGCCGTCTGGGCCTACCCTCAGCCCGAGTTCGACGACGACCTGATCACCTTCACCCTGGGTGGGGCGCTGCTCGGGCGCATCCACCTCTCGGGCCACCTGAACCGGATGTCGGAGCGCCAACTCGGGCTCGTACGGGACGCGGTGGCCGTGTACAAGTCGATCCGCGGGGACCTCGCGGAGGCCGTGCCGTTCTGGCCGCTCGGCCTTCCGGGCTGGCCGGACGAATGGCTGGCCCTGGGCATGCGGGTGCCCGGTGACAACACGTCGTACCTCTCGGTCTGGCGCCGCGGCGGGGACACCGAACTCCGTCTACCGGTAGGGCACTTGGCGGGCCGGGAGGTTCGCACGGAGATCCTGCACCCGTCCGCTCCGACAGTCGGCTCGGCGGTCTGGGACGGGGACGGACTGCGGGTGTCGCTGCCGCGTACACTCGCCGTCCTGCTGATCCGTCTCACCTCGGGCGCATAGGGACACAGGTCCCTGCACGGGCCGCGAGAACGCGTGGATGCCCAGGTGCCGACCGGACTCCGGTCGGCACCTGGGCGTTCCGAGGAGGCTCAGGCCGCTACTTCTCCGTCATTGGTGTGACGGCGACCTGGTCGATCACCGGTGCGTACGGGGATCGCTGGTCGTACTGGTTGTAGGTGTCGCCGTTGAAGTCGGGGAGTTCCTGTGCGGTGAAGGTCAGCCGATTCGTGCCCTTCTTCAGCGTGACCGGGACGGTCAGGTCCCGGAAGCTGTTGAAGTGGAAGGTGGTCGGGAAGAGGAGCCTGCGTGCCGCTGCGCCGTTGACCGAGAGGTCGGCGTGGCGGGCGATCGGGTCGGGGTTGTAGTGGGTGGCGGGTGCCTGTTCCGCGTTGGAGTAGCGGATGGTCACCGCGTGCCGTCCGGCCTGCTTGGCGACGACATCGAGGGTGAGGGCGTTGGCCTTTCCGTTGCCGATGTCCGTGACCGCCTTGCCGCCCGTGGCGAAGGTGTACGCCTCGGTGGCCTTGGCGGCACCGGTCAGTGCGCCGGCCTCCGCCTGGTACACCTTGGTCGCCAGGTTGCCGCTGGACGGCGCGACCCGCAGCCGGTCGAGGACCAGTTCGCGTGAGTCACCGGTGACGGTGATCTTGTTGATGCCCCCGGACAGGAACACCCGCATGACGTCCGTGCCGCGCTTGCCCGCCCCCACCTTGGGGATGTCGAGCTTCTCGCCGTTGAGGGACACCTTCGCCCGGCCGCCGCCGAGGTGGTCGAGGGACACGGCCGCCTCGCCGTCGGTGGGGGAGTGGACCCAGAAGGTCGCGGAAGCGCCCTTGGGCAGTGGTACCGCGCCCGGCCCCGAGGCATTGCGGTAGCTGTAGCCGGGCCGGGTTCCGGTGACGGTGGCGTACTCGGCCTCGTAGATCGCCGGCCGGGTCACGTTCTCGTCGCGCAGCGCCAGGTCCATCTTGTCGATGATCGCGTCGCCCTTGGTGACGCCGAGGTCGGGGTCCTGGGCGGCGAGCGTGATCTTGTGCTTGCCGGCGGTGAGCTTCACCGTCGTGTCGGTGTGGCCCCAGACCACCCACTTGTAGCCGAGCGGCAGCCGCAGTTCCTGCGGGTCCTTGCCGTCGACGCGCAGGAAGACGTTGGTGGGACCCTGCTCCTTCACCAGGTCGAACAGGTTGTAGGAGTTGGCGAAGACGCTCAGGTCGTACGTTCCGTCCTGCGGGACGTCCACGTCGAAGGAGAGCACCCCGTCGGAACCGGTGCGCAGGCCGCCGACGTTGTAGTTGCCCGAGGTCGCGAACTTGCCGACGTCGGAGGGCGTGCCCTCAGGGCCGTTCTTCGAGTAGCCCTTGCCGGTATAGGTGGCGTTCTCCGCCTCGTACGTCTTGCGCCAGCCGACCGATGGCTCGGCAGGCTCCCCGCTGTTCCCGCCGGGGGAGAGGATGACCTGGTACGCCGACATCTCGTTCATGGCGGTCATCGGCAGAGTCACCGTGCCGTCCTTGCCGACGGTGACCTCTTGGTCCGCCAGCCTCAGCGGCTGCGCCGAGTCGCCGACCTGCCCGGTCCACGGGATCTCCTGCACGGTGGCGTGCACCGTCTTCCCGAACAGCTTCGGGTCGATGTTCTGGAAGACGATGTCCGCGTCGCCGCTCTTGCCGCCGAAGATGGCCCGGGACTGCTTCTTCTTCTCGTCGAGGGTGGCCACGCCTTGCAGCGTGTACTGCTGGTTCGGGTGCGGCGCGGTCACCCTCACCGTGTGCCCGGACATCTGGCCGTAGGCGTTGAACAGCCACCACTGGCCGTTGCCCTTGTTGGCGTCGACGGCCGAGTCGTTGAGGCTGCCGTCGATGTTCCAGTACGCCAGGTCGGCGTCGATCTTCGACTCCTCGATGGCGGAGACCCACTGGACGACCTGGCCGGGTACGGAGAGGTGGTAGTTGTGCCCGTACTCGTTGACGTTGATGGGCAGCGGGTCGATCCCGACCTCCTTCTCCCACTGCCGGTACTTGGCCACGCTCGTGCGGACCGCGGCGGGGCTGGACAGCTCGTGCCAGGTCATCACGTCCGGGACGACGTCGTTGGCCTTGGCGTACTGCAGGAAGCCCTTGACCTGGTCGAAGAGGAGGGAGGTGTTCGGCCCCGCGATCCGCGCGTCCGGATCCAGGCTCTTGATGAGGTGGTAGGTCTCCTTCCAGGCCGCGAAGAAGTCCTTCGGGTCGTTGAGCCAGGAGGTCTTGTTGTAGCTCCAGTTGCCGGTGCCGAACATGTTCCCTTCGGGTTCGTTGAAGGGGACGTAGACGACGTGGTCCTTGTAGTCGCCCATGGTCAGGACCTGCCGGACCTGCTTCTTGATCTTCTCCTGGAAGTCGGCGAGCTTCGCGGGCCCGTCCGCGCCCGGCCACTCGTAGGGGAAGCCCCGGTAGATGTCGGTCATGTAGATGTAGACGTCCTTGCCGCCGGAGTCCACGAACGGCGGCAGGATCTCCAGCGCGTCGGCGCCGGGGTGTTGCGGGCCGTCCTGCGCCTTGGTGGACACCGTGCGCAGGTGCATGCCCTCGATGAGGTTGCGGCTCGGCGCTCCGTCGCCGTAGATCCCGTACAGCGAGCCGCTGGCACCGCCGTGGAAGGCGCCGGTGTCGGTGGCGAGATCAATGACGAGCCGTTCCGGCTCCGCGGCCTGGGCCATACCTGCTGACGGTACGGCGAGCATGGTGGTGAGGACGGCTGCCACCGCGGCGGCTCCCATCGTTCTTTTTCGTAGTCGCACTGAAGTCTCCGTGGGTTCCGTGGCTTCTCGGATGCTGCGGTCCGATGCGTTTGGTACGTACGAGGTCCGGGCCGTGCTTGGGCTGCTTCCGTTCCGTCGGGGAACGGCTGCTGCGTAGGGGGCGAACCGGTTCGATTTCGCGCTGCGGGACGGGAGTCGTCCCAGTCGAGTGGTGCTCAGGTCGTGGGCTTCGGGTACACCCGGCCGGCCGTCGGGGCGCGGACTGTGTCGTTGTGCCGGGCGTGCCGAACCAGCGACGCACCCGGCCGGAGGGATGCACAGGGATGGGGGCGGCGATGCCTCAAGGCATGGGTGATGCCTCGACAGCGGTCATGGTCCCCCGATGTTCATCGAACCGGTTCGGGGAAGCTAGCACCGAGGGAACCGGCCAGCAATAGCCCCGACATGGATCTCTTCGGCTCCGCACGGGCGGCTGTCCTGATGGAGTCAGGGCTGTCGCTGACCGTCGGATCCGGCCCCTGGCCTGCTGGTGAGCGGGTATGCATCCAGCCGGGCCGGGGGCAGTGCCTACGCGCGCCGAGGTTTCCGGGCCGTTACGGGAAATTCGGTGCGAGGCGTTGACACTCGTGCGGGTTGCTCCTAACTTCACTTCACGCGAACCGGTTCGACGATCGGTGGCCGTCCGATCTCAATCACTGCGATCATCGGAACCGGTTCGCCCGGTCTCGGCAAGATCTCAGCAAGGAGTCCTGTGAACATCGGTGAGATTGCCAAGCGGGCCGGTGTCTCGCGGAGCACCGTGTCCTATGCACTGAGCGGGAAGCGCCCCGTGTCCGAGGACACCCGCCAGAAGATCCAGAGGGTCATCGACGAGCTGGGCTACCAGCCCAACGCGAGTGCGCGTGCCCTGGCCAACGGCCGGACCAACACCATCGGTCTGGTCTTCCCGCCGGCCGGGAACCACTACACCGGCATGCAACTGGACTTCATCGGCAGCGTCACCGAGGCCGCCGCGGCCTACGACTACGACGTGCTGCTCTCTCCGAGCGGTGCCGACAGCGACCGCTCGTTCCAGCGGCTGCTGGGCGAACGCCGGGTCGACGGCGCGATCCTGATGGAGATCCGGCTGGAGGACGACCGGCTCGACCACCTCGCCGCGGTGGACTTCCCCTCCGTCGCCATCGGCCGCACCGCCCACCCGGAGGGCAGTTGGTGGGTGGGCCTGGACCACACGGCACTCGCGGCGGCCTGCGTGCACCACCTCGCGGACCTGGGCCACCGCAGGATCGCCTTCGTCAACCGGCCCGAGCAACTCCTGCGGGCCGGGTACGAGTCGGCCCACCGAGGTCTGGACGGTTTCACCAAGGCCGCGGCGGAGCGCGGGCTGACCGTCCGGACGTACTGCTGTGGGGACGACGCCGCCTCGGGCCTGGCCTGTCTGGAGCGGATCCTGCACGACGAGCCCGCCACGACGGCACTGGTCACGCTGAACGAGGCAGCGCTCGGCGGCCTCTACCGTGGGCTGGCCCAGGCGGGCCGCCATGTGCCGCGAGACTTCTCCGTCACCGGGGTCGTGGCCAGCAGGTGGGCGGAGACGGTGACCCCGCAGCTCACCGCGGCGGACGTGCCCGCGGAACAGATGGGCCGCCTCGCCGTCGAGCTGCTCGTCGAGCGGCTCGACCACCCCGACACACCGGCCCGGCATCACCTGCTCACGCCGCCGATCTCGTTGCGAGCGAGCACCGCGCCGGCCGGCACCACGCCCACCGACCCGGCTCCGGACTTCGGCGCCTCTACGAACGGCTGACCGCAGCTCGACCCGGCTCCGGACCTCGGCGCCTCCACGAACGGCAGACCGCCGCCCCGCTCGTGCCACTTCCCGTCTCCGATCCCTTCACCGGCGGCCCGTAGAGCTCACCGCTCGATCTCGGTGAGCTCAGCAGCCCTCGATGACCCTTCCCAGGGCACGCACGTGTGCCGATGCCACGGCACGCCTGTGCCAAAAACCATGAGGAACACGCCATGAACAGATCTGCCGGACGGCGTCTCACCGCCGCAGCCCTGACCGTCGTCGCCGTCACCGCCGGCGCCACCGCGTGCTCCTCGGGTGCAGGCGGTGGCTCCTCGAAGGCCGCGGACAGCGGCACATACACCATCTGGGACCCGTACCCGCAGTTCGACAAGGGCTCGGCGTGGGCCAAGCTGCTCGACGACTGCGGCACCAAGGCCGGTGTGAAGGTCAAGCGGACGGCCTTCGACACCAGTGACCTGACCAACAAGGCACTGCTGGCCGCACAGCAGGACAATTCCGCGGACGTCCTCATCGTCGACAACCCGGTCGTGTCGACCCTCGCCGAGGCAGGGGTGCTCACGACGACCGAGGACAACAAGCTGGACACCTCGGCCGTGGACCCCAACCTGCTCGCCGCGGGCCAGGCCGGCGGGAAGACGTACGGCACCCCGATCGGCGCGAACACCCTGGCTCTCTACTACAACAAGGCGGTGCTGAAGAAGGCCGGAGTGGACATCGCCTCCGTCAAGGACTGGACGACGCTGACCGTGGCCCTGGAGAAGGTCGACAAGGCGGGGGACAAGGGCATCACCTTCTCCGCGATAGGTACCGAGGAGGGCAGCTTCCAGTTCCTGCCGTGGCTGTGGGGCTCGGGTGCGCAACTGACCGAGCTGGACTCGACCGAGGCCGTCTCGGCGCTCTCGCTGTGGAACGACTGGCTGAAGAAGGGCTACGCCCCCAACTCGGTCATCAACAACACCCAGACCACCAGCTGGCAGGAGTTCGCGAGCGGCGACTACGCGTTCGCCGAGAACGGCACCTGGCAGCTCGCCAACGCCGAGAAGGCCGGCTTCGACTACGGGGTCATCCCCGTCCCGGGCGCCAAGGGCGGCAACGCCGCGGCCCCGACGGGCGGCGAGTTCGTGACCATTCCGGTGCAGGGCGAGACCGACCGCTACGCCACCTCGCAGAAGCTCGTGTCCTGCCTGACCAGCGGCCAGAACCTCCTCGACACCGACACCACGCTGTCCTATGTCGCACCCACCGGCGAGGTCCAGGACAAGCAGGTGGCCGCCGACGCCAAACTGGAGCCCTGGGTCGACGCGGTCAAGGCGGCCAAGGGACGCACCAGCGACGACCTCGGCACCAAGTACCCGAAGATCTCGGAGCAGATGTGGAAGGCCGTCCAGTCCGCCCTGAGCGGGTCCAAGTCGCCCAAGGACGCGCTGACGGCCGCTCAGTCCGCCGTCAAGTGACCGGAACACGGGCCCGCCGATGAAGCACACGACACAGCTGCCGGACCGCCGGCCTGTGCGCGACCGGAACGGGGCGGCGACCGCCGCCGCCCCGCCCCCGGCACGCACCACGGCCAGGCGCCGACCCAGCTCTCAACAATGGGCAGCCTGGGGATTCCTCGCCCCGGTCACCGTCTACCTCGCCCTCTTCTACGCCTATCCGCTCTACCGCAACATCGATCTGAGCCTGCGCAACTACACCGTCCGCTCCTTCGTCCAGGGCGACGCACCGTTCACCGGTCTGCAGAACTACCTGACCGTCCTCGACGACCCGACCTTCGCCCCCGCACTGCTGCACACCGTGGTGTTCACCGTCGTGTCACTGGTCTTCCAGTACGCCATCGGCCTGGCGCTCGCGGTCTTCTTCACCCAGCACTTCCGGCTCTCCGCGACCCTGCGCGCGCTGTTCCTGGTGCCCTGGCTGCTGCCCCTGATCGTGTCGGCCTCCACCTGGTCGTGGATGCTCAACAGCGACTCCGGCATCGTCAACGCCGCCCTGCACGCCGTCGGAATCGGCCCGGTGAACTGGCTGACCTCACCGGACTGGTCACTGACCTCGGTGATCCTCGCGAACATCTGGATCGGCGTGCCGTTCAACCTGGTGGTCCTCTACAGCGGCCTGCAGTCCATCCCGGCCAGCCTGTACGAGGCGGCGGCCCTGGACGGCGCGAACGCCTGGCAGCGGTTCTGGCGCATCACCTTCCCGCTGCTGCGCCCGGTCTCCGCCATCACACTGCTGCTGGGCCTGGTCTACACACTCAAGGTCTTCGACATCATCTGGATCATGACCAAGGGCGGCCCGGCGGACTCGTCCACCACCTTCGCCACCTGGTCCTACCAACTCGGCTTCGGCAACCTGCTTCCCGCCTTCGGCCCAGGTGCCGCCGTCGGAAACCTGCTCGTCGTCGCCGCTCTGGTATTCGGCCTGGTCTACATGCGCGTCCAGCGAAAGCAGGGACTGTCATGACAGGGGTTGTCGTGACCCGACGCAATCGACACAGCCGTACGTGGTGGAAGACAGCCATCGGCCTCCTACTGACCGCGATCATGCTCTTCCCGGTCTACTGGATGCTGAACGTGTCCTTCACCCGCGACCAGGACATGCGAAAGAGCCCGCCCGGCCTGTTCCCGACCGACGCCACCCTGGAGGGCTACCGAGCAGTCGTCGACCAGCAGTTGCCCTACCTCGGCACCAGCCTCGTCATCGGTCTGGGCACCGTCGTGCTGACCGTGGCACTGGCAGCCCCCGCCGGCTACGCGCTGGCCAAGCTGCGCCCGCGCGGCGGCGGCCTGCTCAGCTTCGTCCTCCTGGCCGCCCAGATGATCCCCGGAATCATCATGGCGATGGGCTTCTACGCCATCTACCTCAGCCTCGGCCTCCTCCAGTCCGTGCCCGGCCTGATCGTCGCCGACTCCACGCTGGCCGTCCCCTTCGCCGTCCTCATCTTCACCGCGTTCATGTCCGGTATCCCCGGTGAACTGCTCCAGGCCGCGAAGACGGACGGGGCCGGAGCCGTGCGGACCTTCTGGTCCATCGTCATGCCGATGAGCCGCAACGCCGTCGTCACGGTGTCACTGTTCGCGTTCCTGTGGTCCTGGTCCGACTTCATCTTCGCCAGCACCCTCGCGAGCGGCGGCGCACACCAGCCGATCACCCTCGGCATCTACCAGTACATCGGCAACAACAACCAGGAGTGGAACGCCATCATGGCCACCGCCGTCGTGGCCTCACTGCCGGCCGCGGTCATCCTCGTCCTCGCCCAGCGTTACGTCGCCGCCGGCGTGACCGCCGGAGCCGTCAAGGACTGACACCGGATGACGTTCCACCCCTCACACAGTCCGGACCGGTGCGCGACTGCCGTCACCCCGCCCCGGCAGCCGCTGTCCACCTCTGCTCGAGAAACGAGTACCGCTCTCATGACCGCCGCCCCATCCGGCCCGGCCTTCTCCGTCCACGACATACCGTTCAGCGCGCACGGATCCTGGTTCGGTATCTCTCCCGTGCTCGCGGAGAAGGCACGCGCCGAGGACCTCCACCTCGTCTCGCACCAGAACGGGATGCACGCCGTCCTGTGTTTCGTCCCCCTGGAGGCGGTGACGGGTGAGCGGGCGGAGACCGCTGTCGAGGCGACGCCGAGCCGGCTCAGCTGGACGGGCTCGGACGGACGCATCGACCTCGCCTACGAGACGCCGGACACCGTCCGCCTGCGCGGCGAAGGACTGAGCCTGCGCGTCACCGCGGCGGCGAAGAACCTGACCCCCTTCAGCGGGACCTACTTCTACCGCGACCCGGTGGACGGCACGCATGTGTTCACCTCGTACGAGACCGGGCGCCGCTACCGGATCACCGTGCTGTCCGGCACGGTTGCCGATGTGTCCGGCGCTCAGGCACTGGGCACCGGGGACCGCGGTCTCACGGTCACCGACGACGCCGACGAACCGTGGGAGATCGCGGTCGAGGAACTCGACAGTGCGCGACGGCCCTTCAGCTCGTCGTCGACGTTCGGCGAGGTCACGGGGACCGCGCAGCGCTCGTTCGCCGAGTTCGCCGACACGGTCGCCCCGTGGCGCTCGTCCGGCACCCCGGCCGCCGAACTCGCCGCCTACGTGGTGTGGTCCGCGACCGTGCGACCGGCGGGCCTGGTCACCCGGCCCGCCGTGCTGATGTCCAAGCACTGGATGGACAAGGTCTGGAGCTGGGACCACTGCTTCAACGCCCTTGCCCTGGCCCCCGGTTCGCCCGGCCTCGCCTGGGACCAGTTCTCGCTGCCCTTCGACCACCAGGACGACAGCGGCGCACTGCCCGACTCCGTCACCCACTCCGAGGTCCTCTACAACTTCGTCAAACCTCCCATCCACGGCTGGACCCTCGGCCACCTGCGCCGACGGCTCCCCGAACCTCTCGGCCGGACCGAACTGGCCCACGCGTACGACAGGCTGGCGCGCTGGACGGACTTCTGGCTCACCGCACGGCGCGCACCCGGTGCCGCCCTGCCCCACTACCAGCACGGCAACGACAGCGGCTGGGACAACGCCACCACCTTCGACCCCGAACGCCTGATCGTCACCGCCGATCTGGCCGCCTTCCTCATCCTCCAACTGCGCGAACTGGCCGACCTGGCCGCCGAACTGGACCGACCGGACGAGGCCCGCCGCTGGACGCGTACGGCTGACAGGACCCAGGCCGCGCTGCTCGACCGGCTCTGGACCGGCGAGCGGTTCGTGGCTCGCGGCGTCGACAGCGACGACACATGGACCAGCTCCAGCCTGCTCGACCTGATGCCCATCGTCCTGGGGGAGCACCTGCCCGAAAGCGTCAGCAGCGTGCTGGCCACCCATATCGAGGCCCACCTGACTCAGTACGGTCTGGCCACCGAACTGCCGGCCTCACCGCACTACCGTTCCGACGGTTACTGGCGCGGCCCGATCTGGGCTCCCGCGACGGTTCTCGTCGAGGACGGCCTGCGCCGTGCCGGACACCAGGGCCTGGCGGACGAGATCAGCGCCCGATTCCGCGCCCTGTGCGAGACCTACGGCTTCGCGGAGAACTTCGACGCCCTGACCGGCACGGGTCTGCGCGACCGCGCCTACACCTGGACCGCCAGCAGCTACCTCCTCCTCGCCGAGGCCCACGAACTCCGCCGCGCCGAGACCGCCCGGGCAGTCGGCGGCTGAAAGCGCCGCGGGCGATGGCTCTCGTTCGGTAGCCGGTGTCGGGCCGGGGCACCCCATCGCATCGCATCGCGGGAATCACGAAGAGGGACGGCAGGGATCGAACGGAACACACATCAGCAGCGTCTGAGATGCATGAACGTACCGCGCCAAGCCGTCGTCGTGCTCCTGAGTGCCGGGCTGCTGCTCTCCGGCTGCTCGTCCTCGTCCGGCAACCCGGAGGACGAGGGGTACACCGGCCCCACCCTGCCCGCCCGCACCGTCGTGAAGGACAAGTGGCAGGAGGGGCCGGCCAAGCCGAAGCAGCACAAGCCGTATCCGTACGACATCTATACGCACTGCGGGATCAAGTGGGTGAACTTCGGCGGCCGTTGGTGGGTCCTCGACTCCGTGTTCCCCGGGCCCGAGCAGGTCAAGGGCGAGCAGCCCTCGCAAGACACCCAGAGGCTCACCGGCTACATGACCCTGATCGGCCCGGACACCGCCAACTTCGACGCCGCCGGGATGCCCACGATGCAGTTCGTACCGACCGAGGACGAGCCGCCGGGCTGCGCCTAGGCATCCGCCGTACGGGGGTGCCTCCGCTCTCGTCCTGATGGACGGCACCTCGGTGTTGCGGCGCTGTGACCTGCAAAGTAGCCGTAAGGGGGCCCTGTCATGCCCCCGAACAGGGCTCCCTGGCTCAGCAGGGTCTCCCTTGTGGCGGCCGAAGCGGGCAGAGTCGATGCCGGTCAGGGACGGGATCGACACGCACGAAGGCGCAACGCCGCCGCAGGAGGGGCCGTGCCCCCTTCGCAGGCAACCGAGAGACCCACGGAGCAGCAGCAATGAAGCACATCAAACTGGGGGACCTGGACGTTTCCCGCATCGGCCTGGGCACGATGGGCATGAGCGCCTTCTACACGGGCCACAGCGCGGACGACGCCGAGTCGATCAGTACCATCCACCGGGCGTTCGACCTGGGTGTCACCTTCATCGACACCGCCGAGGTCTACGGGCCGTTCACCAACGAGGAACTCGTCGGCCGGGCCGTAAGGGGCCGTCGTGACGAGGTCGTGGTGGCGACGAAGTTCGGTTTCGTCTCCCACACGGGCCGCCCCGCCGGCTCCCTCGACAACAGCCCCGCGAGCATCCGCGCCGCGGTCGAGGGCTCCCTGAAGCGGCTGGGCACCGACTACATCGACCTGTACTACCAGCACCGGGTCGACCCGGACACGCCCATCGAGGACACCGTCGGCACCCTGGCCGAACTGGTCGCCGAGGGCAAGATCCGCCACATCGGCCTCTCCGAGGCAGGCGCGCGGACGATCCGCCGCGCCCACGCGGTCCACCCGGTCACCGCCCTGCAGTCCGAGTACTCCCTGTGGACCCGTGACCCGGAGGAAGAGGTGCTGTCGGTGCTGCGCGAGCTGGGCATCGGCTTCGTGCCCTACTCCCCGCTGGGCCACGGCTTCCTCACCGGCCAGATCCGCTCGACGGCCGACTTCGCCGAGGACGACTGGCGCAGGACCAACCCGCGGTTCATGGGCGAGAACCTCCGGCGCAACCTGCGGGTGGCCGACGAGGTCAAGGCCGTCGCCGACGAGGTCGGCGCCACCCCTGCGCAGGTGGCCCTCGCATGGCTGCTGGCCCAGGGCGACGACATCGCCCCGATCCCCGGCACCAAGCGCGTCGAACGCGTCGAGGAGAACACCTCCGCCGACGGAATCGAACTGAGCGCCGAGCAGATCGCCAAGCTCGACAACCTCACCCCCGCCTCCGGCAACAGCCACAACGAGGCGGGCATGCGACTCCTGGAGCGCTGACTCCAGCCGCCCAAAGGCAGGTTTGGGAGGTGCCCCGATCCACGGTCGGGTGATGTTCACGAGTTTCGTCAGTACCGCGGTTCTTGCCAGGGCAGCCTCGGGGTGAGGTACGTGCCTCTCACCGGAAACCCTCTCATCGGAAGCCCTCTGGCCGGAAACGACGTACGGAAGGAAGCGGTGTGGACTCGGCAGGCCGCCGAATGATCAGGCACCCCCGACCGCCTGGCGTGGACACCCTCGAATGCACCGCGCGGAGCGGCTTCGATGCCGTTCCGGATCCCCGTCATCGCACCATGGTCGCCAGTGTCGTGGATTCGGGTCTTGTCGACGAGATGATCGCCCTCACCGAATCCTTCGATCCACCCGTCGACCTCGCGGGGGCCCGCGCCCATGCGGACGTCCTCACCACCGAGTTCGCGCTGTACGGCGTCACCGTTCCCGCCACCACCTGCAACATCACGCTGATGCGCGCCCTCATGGTGCCCATCGCCGACGACGCGCTCGCCCTCGCTCTCGATCGCATCTGGGTGTTCACCACCAACACGGACGACGCGTGCTGCCACGACCCCGCAGAGGCCGAAACCATCCTCCGGGCCGGCGCGCTGTCCGAGCAAGGCGCCTTGTCGCCGAACACCCAATACATCCGGCACATGCCGTCGCTACCGCCGGCACGACGTCTACCCCGGGCTGACCCCGATCGACATCTGATCCGGCGACCACCGCTTTGGCGCCGACATCGTGGCACGATGAGTATCTGACGTCCAATCAGATAGTCGGCGCGAGGGGCGATCATGGAATCGGTGTCGGTCGGTGGCGGGGTGCGGATCGCGTACGAGCGTTGTGGGGCTGGGCGTCCGGTGGTCCTGGTGGGGGGTACCGGCATGCCATCGGTCGCATGGGAACTGTGCGGTCTGCGCGGCGCGTTGGCCGATGCGGGCTTCGAGGTGGTGACCTATGCCGCGCGTGGTGTGGCACCTTCGGACGCACCGCCCGCCCCGTACACGGTCGAGGCCCTTGCCTCGGACCTGGCGGGCCTGCTGGACGCCCTGCGACTGACCGACGTCACGGTCATCGGCTACTCGCTCGGCAGCTTCACCACCGAACTCCTGGTCCGTACCCGTCCGGATCTGGTGCGTGCCGCGGTGCTGCTGGCCGGCGCCGGGCCGCTGACGGGTGTGCTGGACGCTGTCCTGCAGGCGGAGACCGAACTGGTCGCGGCTGCCGGTCACTTGCCTCCGGCGTTCGTGAAACTGCAGACCCTGCTGAGCTCACTGCCGCCGAAGGTACTGCGCGACGACGAGGAACAGGCGCGCACCTGGCTGGAGTTGCTCGACGCCCAGGAGTCGGTGTGGGCCTCCCGCGAGGGAGCGGCCGGGCAGTTGGCGGCCTCCGACCGGTGGCTGCGGGACGAGCACCGCATGTCCGCTCTCGCGGACATCCAGCGGCCGGTGCTGGTCGCGGCTTTCGAGCACGACCTGTACTTCCCGGCGCGGTCCGGAAAAGTCGCAGCCGAGGTCCTTGCACGGGGCGAGTTCGTTGCGATTTCCGGGGCCGCTCACGCGGGCGTGCTGACCCATCCGAAGGAGACCACTGAGGTGCTCCTCGGCTTCCTCGCCCGCACTTGAACACTGCGACACGCTGAGGTGGGGCGCGGCGCCGGGAAGTCGCCGGTGCCCGCGGCGCGCGGTCTGCGGATTGCAGAC